>NZ_CP045374.1 GCF_009363555.1 Sulfitobacter sp. THAF37 | reverse complement strand
GCGCGGCATCCGGGCGATTGACCTGGAAGGCGAAGAATTGAACCGCGAAATCGTTCTGGCAAGCCGCAAGAATTCGCCCCGCAAGGAACTGGTGCAACGCATACATGAAGTGTTGCTATCGCTGATCGAAGCGCCGTCGCAGGGCGTGGATGGCGGCGGTGAAACCGGCGCACCGTCGGTGTGACATAAGGCGCGTTCTCGCATGCGCCGCCGCGTTGAAAGTTTTTCAAACTCTAGATTAAAGATTTTTATCCTAACGTATGAATAACTGACGCCGCTATGATGGCGGCAAGGTGGTAACAGGAAATAGTCATGCGCGGTAGGATCAGATGAACAGTCACGCCGCATTCAGCACCTACACGCTTCCGGAAAATCCCTGGCTGGGCAAGATGCAGGCCCTGTCAGAACGCGTTGCCAGCCGCGCCGCGGAATGGGACCAGACCCGCAGTTACTGCTGGCCTGTGGTCAAGGACCTGGCCCACGCGGGACTGATGGGGATGTCCATCCCGCAGCGGTTCGGCGGTGGCGGTGCCAGCTTCTTGCAGGTCGCACAGGTGATCGAAGAGGCCGCGCGCCATTGTACGTTGACGGCCCGCATCCTCGTCGAAGCCAACATGGGCGGCATCAGCGCGGTCATGGCCTACGGCACTGACCGGCAGCGTGAATTCTGCGCGCCGATCGTGCTGGCAGGGGACAAGCCCGCGATTTGCATCACCGAGCCCGAAGCCGGAAGTGCAGCAAACGAGATGCAGACCCGCGCCGACAGGAAAGGCGACCGTTGGGTCCTGAACGGCTGCAAGCACTGGATCACGGGCGGCGGCGTCTCGAAGCTTCACCTCATCTTCGCACGCTGCTTCGACGAAGCCGGTGCAGAGCTGGGCATCGGCGGGTTCCTGGTCCACGTCGATCCTGAGCAGAGCATCGAACCGAAGGGGTTCGACGTCGTCCGCCGGGAGCGGACCATGGGGCTCTGCGGCATGCCCGAAGCTGAATTGCGGTTCACGGATCTGGAGGTGTCCGAAGACATGCGGCTCAGCACACCCTCCGGCTTCAGCCGGGGCTTTGCCGATCTGATGACAGCCTACAACAGCCAACGCGTCGGCGCCGGTACCATCGCGATGGGCGTCGCGGCCGGGGCGCTGGACCATGCCAAACGCTATCTGGCAGACCGCGAGCAATTCGGCCGCCCCCTGGCGGAATTCCAGGGGCTGCAATGGATGATCGCCGACATGGACGCGCAGGTTCATGCGTCGCGGTTGATGCTGTTCGAAGCCGCGCAATCTGCGGAATGGGACGGCAACCGCTTTCCCGACATGATGATGGCCGCGCGTGCGAAGGCATTCGCATCCGAATCCGCGATCAAGGTGGTCAGCGATGCGTTGCAGATGTTCGGCGCCCGTGGATATGGCGACAAGGAGCCGCTTGAAAGAATGTACCGGGACGTGCGCATGTTCACCATCGGCGGCGGCACGGCGCAGATCCTCAAGACCCAGGTGGCGGGCGCCGTGCTGGGGATCAAGACGCCTCAGACCCGCGCCGGTTCCGGACAGAAAGCACCCTGACGCCAGAAGTCAGAAACGTCGATCAGAACATACTCGGACCTGAACGGCGTCGAATATAGGGCGCGTGCGCAAAGGTTTACAAAATTAGTCAGATAAAATCAGACTGCTCCATCAATCTTAAATTGTTGATATATATCGTTAAATTCAGAACGCCAGCGAACCCAAGCTGCTTCGGAAGTCGGTTCCAGGCACCAATAGACTTGAAGCCTGCGTGCTTTTGAGGCAAAAGGTCCGCGATATTCTGCCCAGCCAGACAGCCTGCCCCGCAGTGCTGCCCGCCAGGTCGCCCTCTCAATTCATTGGTAAAGGACACTGCCATGAAACGGGTCGTGAATGGCGCTTGCGCGCTGGTTCTGGTGATGGCACAGGCCGCCGTCGCCCAGGAAGAGGATATTGTCGGCAAGATCGTCGTGGAATTGAACACGGCGCAGACGACCGAGACGTCCTGCACCCTGACCTTTCTTGTCACCAACGGGCTGAGCACGCAGATCGACAGGGCGGTCTACGAAACCGTGCTCTTCGATACCGACGGTCAGGTCGATCGTCTGACGCTTTTCGATTTCGGGACGCTGCCCCCTGCCCGCCCGCGCGTGCGTCAGTTCGCCGTGCCCGACCTGACCTGTGACGGATTGGGACGCGTGCTGATCAACGATGCCCATGCCTGCGAGGGTAAAGGCCTTGCCGACGGGACCTGCGGCACCGCGCTGACCACGTCCAGCCGGACGAAGATCGAGGTGATCGGATGATGGACGAGTGGCTTGCCCCCTTGCGGCAGATCGCCGACATCGGCGGTCCCGTCGTGATGATCTTGCTGGCTGTGGCGGTGCTGACGCTTGGCGTGGCGCTCTATAAAACCTGGCAATTCTGGATGGCAGGGGTCGGCAGACACCACGCCCTGCGGGACGCAGTCGCGGCCTGGGACAGCGGCGACCGGACCGCCGCACGCGCGGCCCTCGGACGCTCCACCAGCTATCTGGCGCCGGTCGTCGACATGGCGTTCGGATCGCCCGATGGGCAGGCCGACAGGCTTCAAGCCGAAGCGGAAACCTGCTTTGCCCGGCTTGAGCGGGGGTTCAGATTGCTCGATTCGGTTGCCCAGCTGGCCCCGCTGCTGGGTCTGTTCGGGACCGTTCTGGGCATGATCGAAGCGTTCCAGGCACTGCAGGCCGCCGGTGCGCAGGTGGATCCGTCGATCCTGGCCGGAGGCATCTGGGTGGCGCTTCTGACCACCGCCGTCGGTCTCGTGGTCGCCATGCCGACCGCACTCGTTCTCAGCTGGCTCGAAGGCCGGATGGAGGCCGAAAGAGTGATTGCGGACAAGGCATTCCTGACGGTCCTGCATCCCTTGGGTGGACCCCCCGTGCCCGCCCACCAGGCGACGGTACCGGTTCATGGCTAGGGCCCGCATGCGGCGACGCCGGAAACTGTCGATGACATCGTTGATCGACGTGATCTTTCTGCTGCTGCTATTCTTCATGCTCACGTCGACCTTTTCGCGCTTCGCCGAAGTCGAGCTTTCCGCAGCGAACGCGGGGGCCGCGCCACCGCCGGATGCGCCGCCGCTGTTTTTGCAACTTGGCGCGGATGATCTGCGCCTCAACGGTGATCTTGTCGCGTTGGAGGAGCTGGCCCTCTCGCCCCTGTCCGAGGCCAGCGAGGGTACGACGTTGCTGGTCAGCCTCGGCGCGGGGGTGGACGCCCAGCGATTGACGGACCTGCTGGTTGTCTTGCGGCAGCTGCCGACCCTTCGCGTGTCGGTCCTGGGGGCCTGAACGATGCGCAACCGGGTCCGGAAGAGACAGCAACGTGAACCAACCATCGCATTGATCAACATCGTGTTTCTGATGCTGGTCTTCTTCATGGTTGCGGGCACTCTGGCACAACCGCTCGATCCTTCATTGCGGCTGGTCCGGACGGGCGATCTGCAGGGCCGCGCGCCACCCGATGCACTGGTCGTCCATGCGGATGGACGGCTGACCTATCGGGGTAAGGGTCAGGCAAGCGCCGCCTTCTTTGTCATGTCCCTGGCCGAAGATCGGCGTGACGTGGTGCGGTTGGTTCCCGACCGTGCCCTGCCTGCGCAGGACCTGGTGTCGTTGACCCGCGCCCTGCGGGACGCAGGCGCGCAAAAGGTCATGCTGATCGCCGAGCGGGCGCTGCAATGATCCAAAGCTCTCCCCTCGCCAAGGTGGTCTCCTTGACACTGGCGGTCACGTTGATCACCGGCGGCGCTTTGCTGGTCCGGCCCGACCCGAATATCGAAAGCGCAGGGGGCGGCGCACCGGTCGAAGCGCGGATGGGCACCGCTTTCGAGGACATGTCAGTCGGAACGCTGACCGCCCAAAGCACGGCGGACACCACCCCGCCCCCCGAAACGGCAAGGTCCGCGCGGCGGACGCCGCCGCAAGTGATGCCGCCCGCCCCTCCGCCAGCGGAAACGGCGCGGGTCACGCCTGCGGCAACACCCTCTCTGCAAGCGAATGTCGTGGCGCAGGAACAGGTCGAACGCGCAGAGCGGCCCTTGACCCCATCCACCGCGTTGTCTCCGACAGAACCGCAGGACACCATCTCATCCGTGGCGCCGGACACAACGGCACCGCCCCGCTCTGTCCGGCCGCAGCGGCGCGACCCGGAACAGGCAGAAAAGGTCGCCGCCGCGCGCCCGAAAACGACAAAGACACGTCAACCGGCCCCACAGGAAACGCGCGGTAATGCGCAGCGCAAGGCCACCCGCGGCACGGCCACGGCCAACACCCGTGAGGCCAAGGCGAGATCGCAGGGCAATACCCGGCAGGCGACAGCGCAATCCGGCAATGCCGCCGCCAGCAACTATCCCGGCAAGGTCATGCGAAAGATCAGCCGCATGCGCAGGCCGGACGTGCGCGCACGCGGGTCCGCGACCATCGCTTTCCGTGTCTCATCGAGCGGGGGGCTGGCGGGTATCTCGGTGGCGCGCAGTTCGGGGTCGGCCGCGCTGGACCGCGCCGCCCTGCGCATGGTTCAGGCCGCCGCCCCGTTTCCCCGGCCCCCGGCGGGTGCAGGCCGCAGCTTCAGCATCCGGATACAGGGGCAGTGAGTTGCCTGAAACAGGAGCAGGTCTTAATGGTCCCGGGGCGTCAGACCTCCGGGAGCTTTCTGCGCAGGCTGCGCGTCGCCCGGACACCCGCGCGTATGATCGCGGCAACGGTGAGCAGCGTCAGGAACCAGAAGAACCAGGTGATCGGGCCGCGAAACAGAATCTCGGGCGAATTGCCGGACATCAGCATCGCCTGGCGGAAATTGTTCTCCAGCAGCGGACCGAGGATAAAGGCGATCAGGAAAGGCGCCGCGGGAATGCCGTTGCGCAGCATCACGTATCCGACCCAGCCCATGACGAACATCACGCCCACATCGAAGATATTGTTGTTCACCGCAAACACCCCGTAGATGCACAGCACCAGCACGCCGGGAAACAGCACACCACGCGGAATGTCGGCCACGTATCTGAAAATCCTGATCGCCAGCGAGCCGATGAAGAACAGAAAGACGGAACTGACGATCAGCCCGATGAACAGGCCATAGATCAGATCGGTGTTCAGCACGAACATCATGGGACCGGGCTGAAGACCGTGTATCATGAAGGCGCCGATGATGATCGCCGTGATGACATCGCCCGGCACGCCAAGCGCAAGCAGCGGGATCAGGGTTGCCCCCGCCACACCGTTGTTGCCGGATTCAGAGGCCGCGACACCTTCCAGCTCGCCCTTGCCGAAGTTCGCCTTGTTCGGGGATTTCCGGCGTGCTTCGCTGTAGGACAGAAACGCGGCCGGTGCTGACCCGATCCCGGGGATGGAGCCGAGGAAGACCCCGATGAAACTGCCGCGCACGATGGTTCGGAAGGATTGTTTGTATTCACCGAAGGTGACGGAATCACGGCCCAATCCGCGCGCCTTGCCTTCGTGCGGCTTGGGGTCCCAGACCATCGACATCACCTCGGGGATTGCGAACAGCCCGATCAGGACGGCGATGAAATTCAGTCCCCCCATCAGGTTCGGATCGCCGAAAGTGAGCCTGTTCGTCCCATAGACAAGGTCAAGCCCGACCGTCGCCAACAGCAGACCCAGCATGGCCGACAGCGCCCCTTTGAGCAGGCTGTTGCCGGACACGCCTGCGATGATCGTCAGCGAGAATAGGATCAGGGT
Organism: Sulfitobacter sp. THAF37; assembly: GCF_009363555.1. Classification (NCBI taxonomy): domain Bacteria; kingdom Pseudomonadati; phylum Pseudomonadota; class Alphaproteobacteria; order Rhodobacterales; family Roseobacteraceae; genus Sulfitobacter; species Sulfitobacter sp. THAF37. The sequence goes on along the minus strand of NZ_CP045374.1, from coordinate 175,389 downwards.
GAAGAATTCCGGGGGGCCGAAGTTGAGTGCGAAAGAGGCAAGCCACCCCGCAAAGAGGATCAGCGACAGATTGGAGATCAGATCCGCCGTGCAGGATGCCCAGAGCGCCATGCCGAGCGCCTTTCCCGCCTGTCCCTTCTCGGCCATCGGATAGCCGTCCAGCACGGTCGCGCTTGAGGCGGGCGTGCCGGGTGTCTTGATGAGAATTGCAGGGATGCACCCGCCGAAAATGCCGCCCTTGTAGACGCCCAGCAGCAGAAGGATCGCCGGGACGGCCTCCATCGCGAATGTGAAGGGCAACGTCAGCGCGACTGCCATCGTGGCTGACATCCCCGGAATGGCCCCGGCAATTGTTCCGATCAGCACGCCGACGAACAGCGATGCAAAAGCTTCGAAGGTACCGACCAGCGACAGGCCTGCGGCAAGGCTGTCAAGAAAGCTCATGGCAATCTCACGAAGTTGCCCTGCGGGATCGCAACGCTCGCGACATGCGCGAAAAATGCGTAGAGCAACAGTGGCACGGCAATGGCGCAGATGATCGCGGTCTTGGGGTGGGATGTGCGGATCAGGAAAGCCGTCGCGGCAAACAGCAGCATCGAGGTCCAGACCATGCCAAGGCGCGGCAGGCAAAACATGGTCAGCGCCATGATGGCGGCCAGGATGGCCAGCCGCTTGTATCCACCGGGTATGGCGGGCGGCTCCGGCTCATCCGGATCGGTGGTGAAAAAGCCCGTGACAACCAGACCCAGACCAATCACCACTGTCAGCCCGCTGAGAATATAGGGCCAGAACAGCGGCGACAGGACGATATTGCGCACGTTGCTCGGAGAGGACACCCATGTCGGTATGATCGCGAACATCAATATCGCAGCCACCACGATGCTTGCGAACCCGATCAGGGATTGTCGCGTGATGCGCTGCATATCCAGGCCCCGTGCAAAGAAAGGCGGCGCGCGAATGAACCCGCGCGCCTGTTTGGTTCAGGTTTACCCTTCGATCCGCATGCCGAGACGGTCCACCAGATCCTTGAACGTGTTGTACTGCGTCCGGATGAAGTCGTTGGCTTCTTCCGGGCTCATCACGTCGATGATCGAACCGACCGCTTCCATGCGGGACACGAATTCCGCGTCGTCTGCCGCGGCCTGCATCCATTCGCCCCACTTCGCCGCGACGTCGTCCGGCAGATCCTTGGGACCTGCGATGCCCGTCCACCCCACAAGCTGTTCCAGTTCCGGCTTGCCGAGGTCAGCCGCTGTCGGGGCGTCGAAACCAACGACCGGCTCGGGTGTGGTGACCATCAGCGGTTTCAGCTGACCGTTGGAGACAAAGCTCGCCAAAGCCGAGGAGTTCGTGCACAGGAAGGTCGCCGTCCCGGCCAGCACAGCCGTTGCCGCGGCACCGCCGCCGTCCATCGGGATGTGCGTCACCTGGTTGAGGGGATCTTCGACACCGAAGGCGTCCATCACCATGACCCCGCCCAGATGCAGGCCGGACCCCACGCCGGACGAGGAATAGCTGACCCCGCCCTCGCGCGCCTTGGCGACGAGATCGTCCATCGAATTGATGTCTGAACTGGCGGAAACCGCGCAGGCGAAGGGGTTGATTTCGTAGACGGTCACATAGCGAAAATCGTCCAGCGTATAGGGCAGCGTCGCCTTCATGGCCGGGTTGACCGAATGCGATCCGACGCGGGTGAACAGCATCGTGTAGCCATCCGGCTTCGCGTTCATCGCGGCGACCGACCCGGTGGCGCCACCGGCCCCGGTCACGTTCGCCATGATCAGCGGCTTGCTGACAGCCGTGCCAAGCGGCTCAGCAATGGTGCGCGCCGAAATGTCTGTGGCGCCGCCAGCGCCGAACGGAATGATCATGTTGATCGGACGTTCCGGATACTCCGCCGCCGCTGCCGTCGCTAATCCGATCATGATGGCGCCAACGGCGCTGAATTTTGCAAAGTTCATCGTTTCCTCCCAAAAACCTGCGGCTGATTTCAATCAGCTCGCCCGGCCGACAGTACTGACGACGTGTCGATCCTTGACAAACTCTATTGGTAAGTCAATCTTGTATAAAGCGGAAACTGGTTACAATTTCCGAAAGTATAGCTAACGGTAAGTCCCTCTGAGATGTCCATCCGAATGTTTCGTACCCTGATCGCGGTGGCAGATCATGGCACATTCAGTGCGGCGGGCGAAGCGGTGTTCGTCACCCATGCCGCTGTCAGCCAGCAAATGAAAGCCCTTGAGGCGCAATGGGGCATTGCCCTGTTCGACCGCACCCGGCGCACGCCGGAACTGACGCCCGTCGGTCGATCCATCGTTGCCCGTGTGCGCGAGATCGTGGCGGCCTATGACAACCTGCTGCCTTCCGTCCTTGGCGATGACGGGCTGCGGGGCACTCTTTCGCTTGGCAGCGTGCCGACGGGCCTGACCAGTTTGATTCCCTTCGCCATAACCTCCATCAAGGCCCGTTTCCCCGAGCTGCACATCGGTGTCACGCCCGGTCAGACCAAGGAACTGGTCGCGGAGCTGGAGCGTGGCGTATTGGACGCCGCTGTCGTGACGAAGCCCCACGTGATCCCGCGCAACATGGTCTGGGCCCCGATCGCCGACGAACCGATGCAGCTTGCGACCGCCCTGAGTGTCACCTCCGAAGACCCTTTCGAGATTCTGGCCACCCATCCTTACATCCGCTTCACCCGCAAGGCGCTGCTGAGCGACATCATCGACAATTGGCTCCAGATGAACCACATCACGGTGAAAGACACGATGGAGCTGGAAAACCTCGAAAACATTTCGAGCATGGTCCATGCCGGTCTCGGCGTCTCCATCGTGCCGCGCCGCTGCGTTCAGCCGCCCAACCCGCTGCCGCTCAGGCTCATCCCCCTTGGCAGCAAAGCGCCGGTGCGCGAACTGGGGCTGTTGTCGCTGGCCAACACGGTCAAGCTGAGGGTCCTTCAGGAGGTTGAAGCCGAGCTTCTCAATGCCGTCCGCGTGGGTGTGTTCGATCCATTTCCAGTCAGGACCCCGGCGCCATGACGATGCAGTTCCTGATCGTCCTCGCCCTGGGTGCCGCATCGGGCGGTTTCATGAACGGGCTGGCCGGGTTCGGCACGGCGCTTTTCGCCCTGGGATTCTGGCTGCAGATCATGCCACCGGCACAGGCTGTCGCCATCGTCGTGGTCATGTCGGTCGTGGCGGGACTGCAGGGCGTCTGGCTGGTCCGCAGGTCGATCATGGATCACCCCCGCAGGCTTGCGCGATTCCTTGTCCCGGCGCTGATCGGCGTGCCGCTTGGTGTCGCGATGCTGTCGATGCTGGAGCCCGATATGCTGCGCCTGATCATCGCGGGCTTTCTGATCCTTTATGGCGGGTTCTTCACGCTACGCGCGTCCCTGCCCCGGCTGGAACGCCCCACCCCGGTCATCGACCTGCTGGTGGGGTTCTTCGGCGGCATCCTGGGCGGTGCCGCGTCTCTTTCAGGGGCCCTGCCAACCATGTGGTGCGCCATGCGCCCCTGGCCCAAGGCCGAGACCCGCGCGGTCCTGCAACCCTTCAACGTCTGCGTGCTGGCCCTCGCAGCAATCGTGTTTGCCATCAAGGGGACGTACACGACCGAAACCATCATCTACGGCGCGGTGGCGCTGCCGACCACGATGATCTTCGCACAGATCGGCATCGCGGTTTTCAAACGCCTTACCGACGACCAGTTCCGACGCCTTCTCATCGCGATGATGCTGGTGTCCGGGCTGATCCTGATGACAAGAGTGGTGATGGGATGACCTGTCGTATCGACCGCGTTGAAGTGTTCTGCTACCGGGTTCCGGTAGAGGTGCCCGTCGCAACCTCCTTTGGCGTGATGCGGGACCGGCCTGCCGTTTTCGTCAGACTGACAGACAGCACCGGGTGGTCAGGCTGGGGCGAAATCTTTGCGAACTGGCCCGCCGCCGCCGCGGAACACCGCGCGCAACTGCTTGTGCAGGACATCTGCGATCTGGTCGTCGGCACGACTGTCGCCAATGCCAGGGACCTGTTCGAGACACTGACCGCGCAAACCCACATCCGCGCGTTGCAATCGGGCGAATGGGGGCCGTTCCGGCAGGTTATCGCCGGGCTGGACATTGCGGTTCACGACATATTCGCGCGGCATCAAGGCGTGCCTTTGGCGCGGTTCCTCGATGGTGGCGCTGCCGCAAAAGTGCCGACCTACGCCAGCGGCATCGCCATCGGCGCGGCGGCGGAGCTGATCGCCAGATCCCGCGCGGCAGGGCACAGCGCCTTCAAGGTGAAGATCGGCTTTGACGGCGCGCGGGATATCGACGCCTTGCGCGGCATTGCAGACGAACTGCAAGAGGGCGAACGCCTGATGGCGGATGTCAACCAGGCCTGGACAGTAGAAGAGGCGTTGTCCCACGTAGACGCAATAGATGCGCTGGGGCTTCAATGGCTCGAAGAGCCGATCCGCGCAGATCTGCCCGCGCGGGATTGGCGCGCGCTGGCAGATGGTTTCACAACCCCCCTGGCCGCCGGCGAGAACATCACGGAACACAGCGGGTTCGACGCCGCCATAAAGGCCCGGCATCTTGCAGTGATCCAGCCGGACATCGTCAAATGGGGCGGGATCAGCGGATGCGCCGCGGTCGCGCGGCGGACAAGGGATGCGGGGCTGCGCTATTGCCCGCATTTCCTGGGCGGCGGGATCGGCCTGATCGCGTCGGCCCATCTTCTGGCGGCTGTCGGGGGCGACGGGATGCTGGAGGTGGACGTGAACCCCAACCCCCTCCGCGATGCGTTTGAGGGGGCGCGGCTGGGCGATGACGGCCTTTTCGACATCGGAACGGCGCCAGGGCTGGGCATTGATGTCCTGCCAGAGGAACTGTCGCCATACCTGACGCTGGCGCTTGAGCGGCGGGCTTAGATCACCTCGTCCGACCGGTCGTCTGTCTCGCCATAGCGTTTCAGTGTCGCCGGGCGGGTGCCCTCATAGACCTTGTCGAAATTCTGCGAAATCTTCGCATTTTCCCGCTCGAACAGGCAGTCGCCATTCTTGTCCGACGCGACGATGAAGGGGCCCATCTGGTTGCATTTGATGACCCACATGGCCTGTGCAAGACCCAGTTCCTCGTTCCAGTGGACCGCTTCGACGTTTTCGACCCCGCGGCCCAGCAGGGCACCGGTGCCGTAGCCCACCGTGGACAGGTAGATCGCGCCATTGGGAACAAAGTAGGACTTGTAGTCCTTAGACGACATCCCGCCCTTGCCGATGATCAGCTTGGCGCCTGATTTCTCCATCCACTCCGGCAGCCATTTGGAAAAGCGGAAGGACGCGGTAGCGGTCACTGCTCCCATCTCGAAGCTGCCGTCGGCGTTGATCCGGGCGGCGGGCGAACAGTGAAAATTCGCCGCCGAGTCGCCCGGCAATTCCATGGGGATGTTGGCCTTTTCCTCCAGCGCGCGTTTGTAGACGCCTTCGCGGCCGGTATACATCAACCCGTCGAGATAGACGATGTCGCCCAGTTGCAGGTCATCGAGTTCCTCTTGCGTCGGCGTGGTGCTCAGGCGGATCTTACGTGGGCTCATGATGGGCCTCCGGTGTCAGGTTTTCGGTCATTCCGCAGCCTCCATCGCCGGGGCGTCCCATTCCACCGTTTCACGACGCTGGTAGTCGGTGAACCAGTCCGGGTCGGTGCGGTACTCCACCCGCCCGTCGGGAAACACGCGGGCCACGGCCCGGCGCGAGGACAGGCAAAAGGCGTGTACCGACATCTGCATCCCGCCGGTGTGGCAATAGCCCACCTCGATGTTGCAATCGACGACCATGGATTTGCCGACGAAACCCATCGCGCCCATGCCGATGGAATTGCCCAGCTCCTTGAACTCGCGCTCCAGCTCGGCAATCTTCGGGTCCGAGTTTTCGCTGCCCACCGTGCGCAGGCAGGCGGCGCGCTTGCCCAATACCATGCAGGTATCTTTGCAGCCGCCCAGCCCGATGCCGATGATGGCGGGCTGGCAGGCCAGCCCCCGCTTGCCAAAGGCCACGAGACTGTCGAGGTAGAACCGCTTGATCCCCTCGATCCCGTCCGACGGGAAAAGCATCCGGTAGTCGGTGCCAAAGAGCCCGCCCTTGTGGACGGTGATCAGGTCGATCCACTCGCCACCCGGCTCATACCCGTATTCGATTTCGGGGGCGCCGATACCGACGTTGTTGTTGTGATCGGTGCGCCACAGTGGATGCACCCGATTGGGCCGCAGCGGCACGCCGTTGGTCGCGTTCGCCGTGGCACGTCGCAGGGCTGCCTCCAGCGCGATGGGTCCGCCCTCAATCCGGGTGTCGTTGCCCATCTTGACGTACCAGCGCGGCGTGCCGGTATCGCCACACATGGCGCGGCGGTCCTCCTTCGCCGCCTCGTAATTCTCAAGCATCGCCTGCAGGACGAAGGACGACAGATCGCCGTCCTCGGCATCGGCGGCGGCCTTGAGACCGTCGAGGTAATCCTGCGGGATTTCGATGGCGGCCTTGTCCATCAGGGTTTCCGCGGTCTTCTGGATGATGTCTATCGGGATCATTCGGCAGCCTCCACCAGGGATAGGGGTTCGTTTTCGGGCAATATCGTCTCGCCCGGTCTGACGATCGTGAATTGGACCGCTTCACGGCTGACATCGAGCGTGCCGCCGGTCTGCCGTGCCACGGTGAAATAGCTGCTCTCCATCGCGCCGCTGTCGGGAAAGTCCTCCCGGAAATGCGCGCCGCGCGAATTTTCGCGCGCCAGCCCCGCCTTCGCGATCACCTCCGACACTTCGCAGAGCGAGGCCATGTTCAGCCAGTCATGCCAGGTCAGGTTGAAAGCCAGATTGTCACCCGCCACCCCGGCCTGCAACAGCGCGTCGTGGATTTCCGCGATCCGGGTCAATCCGCGTGCCAGGCCGGTTTGCGTGCGCATGACGCCCACGTCTTCCCACATGGCGTCCTGCAACTTGTCGCGCAGCGGCTGGATCGGGGCGATCCTGTTCGTCAGGGGCCGCATGGCACGGGCGATTTCTGCCTCCAGCACAGCCTCGTCCGGGTCACGAAGCGCGCCCATGCGCCTGATGTCCGCCCCCATCACATCGCCCGCGACACCGCCGTAGACTGTTGAATTCGCCACCCCGTTGCCGCCAAGACGGTTCGAGCCATGCGCGCCGCCTGCGTCCTCTCCCGCGACATAGAGCCCTTCCAGGTCCGTGCGCGTGTCCGGGTCGACCACGACGCCGCCCATGAAGTAATGCGCGGTCGGCACCACCTCCACCTTGCCTGCTGCGAGGTCGAAACCGCTGTCGGCGCAGCGTTTGACCATACCGGGAAACTTTGCGCGGACGTTTTCCGGGCCAAGATGCGCCATTGAGATATAGACGCCCCCGTGTTCGCTGGTGTTCGACTTGCGCATCTCGGCAAAGATGCCGCGGCTGACCACATCGCGGGTGGCACGCTCGCCCTTGGCATCGTAGTCGAACATAAAACGGTTCTCTGCCCCGTTGAGCAGTTGCCCCCCCGCACCGCGCAGCCCTTCCTCCAGCACGGTGCCGGTCATCTTGGTGTGGTTCCCGGCCAGCAGGCCGGTGGGGTGGAATTGCACCATTTCCATATCCCGCAGGGGCAGTCCCACGCGCAGGGCCATGGCAAGACCGTCCATCGTCTTGTCCCCGCTGGGGGTGTGATACTTGTACATGGTCGGCCCGCCGCCGGTGCCCATCAACACCGTCTTGGCCCGCACGAAGCGGAACTTGCCGCTGCGCATGTCGATCATCAGAACACCCGCAAGCGCGCTGCCATCGGTGGTCGGGATCAGACCGATGGCCCGATGCTCCTGCAACTTCTCCACCGGGCGGGACAGGACCTGCTCCATCAGCCGGTTGATGATCTCGATCCCCGTCAGGTCGCCCTTGTGCACGGTGCGGTCCGCCGTCTGCCCGGCAAAGGCCTTCTGGTGCAGCGACCCGTCCGGGTTACGGTCAAAGAAGCAACCGATCTCGTTCTCCAGCTCGCGGATGCGCACCACCGCCTGTTCGCACAGCTTCCACGCCATGTCCTGATTGGGCAGCCATTTGCCGCCGTTGATCGTGTCCATGAAATGCCGCTCAACGGTATCGCCACCGCCCAGAGCGACGTTGTAGCCGCCCTGCACCATGCGCGTGCATCCGCATTTCCCGATCACGCCCTTCACCGCGATCGTGATCTTCGTGCCCGGCGGTGCGCTTTGCTGGGCGTGCAGGGCGGCGAACATGCCCGCGCCCCCCGTGCCCAGAATGAGGATGTCGGTATCGTGTCTTTCGATCTGCATCAGATGGCCCTCATCAGGAAAACGCCCGCGATCAGGGTCGAGGCGGCAACCGCACCGGCGGCGGCGGTCTTCTGGCCCGATGTCCAGGGCAGCCATTCCAGCGCCATCAGGCGCAAACCGCCGGACATATGCGCGGCCAGCAGGAAGACCAGACCGAATTCGGCAAGCTTGACGATGCCCATGTCGGTCCATCGCAGAAACCCATCAAGATGTTCAGGCTGGTTCAGCGCGTAGGACAGCACCCAGAAATGCACCGGCAGGAACAATACCAGCGCCACGCCGGACAGGCGGTGCAGCAGATAGGCGGCCCATAGCGTATGGTTGCGATATCCACGCCTCATGCCGCTGTCACCCCGTAGACCGCCTGCATGCCAAGGACCATCAGCAGGGCGAAGACGCCCCAGGCCACCGCGTTCAGCGCCCCGCCCCGCAGGCCGGCCCATTCCGACAGCACGGTGCGCAGACCGATCGCCCCGTGTACCGACACCGCGGCGACGAATGTGCCATAGACCGCGAACCACAGAATACTGCCCCTGGTCCGGCCAAGGATCTCGGCGGCGGACAGCCCGCCCTGGATGGCATAGATCATCACGCCGATATGCAGCAGCACCAGCGGCGCCATGATCAGCGCAGAAATCCGCTGCGCCATATAAAGGCCAAGCGTCATCACGAGCGCCTCTTGAAGAAGTTGCGCGCGGTCTCCCGCTTCAGACCCGCAATGGCGTTCATCGGGTTCAAATCGTTCGGGCAATGCACCGCGCAGCTGCCCTGGCTGTGGCAATTGTGGCAACCGCCAGCACCCGACACGGCGTCCAGAATCGTCTGTTTGTCCGCATTCTTGCTGTCGTTGTAGACGGTCCAGGCCCGTTGCAGCGCAGCGGGGCCCAGGAAATCGGGATTGTTCGCGACCGTATCGCAGGCGGCGTAACAGACCGAACAGTTGATGCATTCGATGCCCGCCGCGCTTTCGACCCGCGCGGCTTCTGCGGGGTCGATTGCCTCGATCGGGTCGTTGCGGGTCAGGGTTGGGTGATGGACCCCTTCCGCCGCGACCCATTTGTCAAAGAACGGGTCCATATCGGTCGCCAAATCCTTGATCACCGGCAGATTGCGCAGCGGCGCGATTTCAATGTGACCGTCCACCAGCACCTTCTTGACATGGGTACGGCAGGTCCAGCGCGGCGTGCCGTTCACCATCATCGCACAGGAACCGCACATGCCCACGCGACAGGCGTAGCGATAGCTCAGCGTCGGGTCGGCGTACTGCTGGATCCAGGCGACGACGTCCAGCACGGTCTGGTTGTCCTCGACCTTGACGTCAAAGGGCTGAAACGACCCCACGGCGTCGCCGCGCCAGACCGAGACAGACATATGCGTTTCATCGGCCAAGCGTCTCTCCATCGGTTATTGGGTGATTTCGCTGCAATATAGATGATTGATTTTCTAACAAAAAGGAATAAAGGCTTACCCGTTTCTTAAGTACAGTTTACAGTACGCTGACCTTTCCAATCGCCTTTCAAAGACTATGATCACCCCAGATGTCCGGGGAGGAACACAAATGCTGACGCTGTACTTTGCAAAGGGAACCGCCGCGTTGCCGGTCCATATCGCGCTGGAGGAAGCAGGGGCGGACTACGATCTGCGCCAGCTGGACTTTTCGAAGAACGAGCAGACAGAGGCGGCATTTCTCGACGTCAATCCCAAGGGGCGGGTGCCTGCGCTGATCACCGAAAAGGGGGTCCTGACAGAGGCGGCGGCGATCCTCGTCTACATCGGCCAGACCTTCGATGCCGCGGGGCTGCTTCCCGCTGATCCGTTTGAACTGGCGCAGGCTCAGTCCTTCAACATGTATCTGGCCTCCACCGTCCACGTTGCCCATGCGCACAAACAACGCGGGGCACGCTGGGCGGACGACCCCGCGACCATAGAGGCGATGAAGGCGAAGGTGACGCAGAACATGACTGACTGCGCCGAACTGGTGGAGACCCGCTATCTCAAAGGTCCCTGGGTGATGGGAGAACGCTATAGCATCTGCGATCCCTACCTGTTCCTCATGGCGCGCTGGCTGGAGGTCGACGGTGTCGATACGGCGGCCTTTCCGGGCATCAGGGCGCACCGCGAGATGATGGAGGCGCGCCCGGCTGTCCGGGCGGTCCTGAAATATCATGAGTGACCGGCTTTCCACCCTCCTTGCCGCACGTTTTTCGGATGCACCCCAGGCCCCGGAGGACCTGGAGCGGGTCGCGTCCCTTCGGGCCATCGCCGGGCGGGGGTCGTGCCGGTCGTTCGAACCCGATCCGATCCCGCGCGATACGCTCAGAACGCTCGGCGCCATCGCGCTTGCGTCGCCATCGAAAAGCGACCTACAACAGCGCGATATCGTGATCGTCGATGATGCGGAACAAAAGACGCGGCTGCTGGATCTTGTCGCGGACCAGGCCTGGACGGCCGGGGTGCCCTCCCTTGTCGTCTTCTGTGCCAACAACCGCCGCCAGCGCCACCTGCACGACATGCAAGGGCTCGACTTTGCCAACGATCATCTCGATGCGTTCTTCAACGCCAGTGTGGACGCGGGCATCGCGCTGGCAAGCTTCGTCATCGCAGCGGAAGCGGCGGGCCTTGGTTGCTGCCCGATCAGCACGATCCGAAATCGCGCGGCAGAGGCAAGCGATATTCTGGGGCTGCCGGATTATGTTTTTCCCGTCGCCGCACTGGCCATCGGTCGCCCGGCCGCTGCCCCCCCGATCAGCCCCCGCCTGCCGCTGCGGGCCACACTGCATCTGGACCGTTTCAATGAAACGACGGTCGAGGACATCGCGGCCTACGACGCGGACCGCGCCGCCGTGCAACCCTATTCAAAGCAACGTCGGACCGATCTTTACGGCAGCAGCGAAAACTACACATGGTCGATGGACAAGGCCCGCCAGTACAGCCTGCCGGAACGCACCGATTTCGCGCGGTTCATCCGCGGCAAGGGCTTCCGCCTTGATTAATGCGCGGACCCGCTCGGGGCCGGCAGGCCCTCGATCAATACATTGACGCAAGCAGGCTTGCCGCTTTGCACCGCGCGGTCCAATGCCGCATCAAGCTCGTCGAGTGATGTCACGTACTCCCCATGCGCGCCAAGCCCCCGGGCGGCCAGGTCATACCGCGCCCCGCTGAGCCCGCATCCGATCAGCCGTTCGGGGCCGTAATCGCGCAGCTGGATCTGGTGTTCGGCGTTCCAGCGTTGGTCATTGCCGATCACCGCGACAAAAGGCAGACCCGCCCGCGCCGCCGTCTCGAACTCGGCAAAGTGGAAGCCGACCGTGCCGTCCCCCATAAGCGCAAAGATCGCGGCATCCGGCGCCGCAGCCCGGGCGCCCAGAGCGTAACACAGGCCACCCCCGATGGCCCCGGACATTCCGTTCACCACCCGGCGGTCCGCCCGCGTGGCGGCCTGCGCCCACTGGCCGAACTCGCCGCCATCGCAAATCATCACGGAATGTGCCGCCCGGTCGATCTGCCGCTGCACGGCGGCGCACAATTGCGCGGGTGTGATCCGCCCGGACGGCACCGTGTCGGTGGCGCTGAACCCGCGCCGCTGCACATGCGCCGCCACCTCGGTTCGCCACTGGTCGTGCCCCCCCTGCCCGGCCTCTATCAGAACACCGAGACTGTCACGGGGGTCGGCGGCAAGACAGGCGGAAAGCCGATTGCCAAGGTTGCGATGCGCCCGGTCCCGCTCGGCCATGCTGGCCTGAACAACCATCCACCGACAATCAGCGTCGAACACAGCCGCGCTGCCAAACCCGAGGGTAAAGTCGATCCGTTTACCAAGGCAGACGACAAGGTCCGCCTGCCCCAGCGCCTTGCCGATATCGCCAAGCGCCGGGTCCTTCAGGCCACGCGGGCTTTGCATCACGATGACCGGCGCGCCCATCGCCACCTCCAGCGCGGCCAGCCTGTCTGGGGTGCGCGTGGCATTCATGGCGGGGCCGCAAATGATGACGGGCCGCGCCGCACCAGCGATAGCCGCAGCAATTGCCGCCGCATCGGGCACCGACAGGGCCATCGGCTCTTTCGTGACCGCGCGGGGCATGTCGCCATCCCCCACGTCCGCCTCGACCAGGTCGAAAGGCAACGCCATATGCACCGGTCCCGACCGCCCCGACAGCGCCACCCGCATCGCGCGGGCAGTCTCAACTCCGAAATCCGCCGCGCGGGTCGGACGGAACGACAGCTTGGTCACTGGCGCTGTCATCGGCACCTGGTCAAGCTCCTGGAAAGCGCCCCTGCCATCCTGCCCGATGGGAGAATCGCCGGTCAGCAGCAGCACCGGCGTCTCTGACTCAGAGCAGGTGAACAGCGGCCCCAGCGCATTCGCCGCCCCTGCCCCGGCAGTCACCAAAGCCACGCCCACCGTCCCGGTCAGCTGCGCATAGGCTTCCGCCATGAACACCGCCGCCGCTTCGTGGCGGGTGTGGACGATATCTATCCCGGCATCGAAACAGGCGTCGAAGATCGGCATGATCTGGTTCCCCGACAAAGCGAAAATGCGGGTGATCCCAGCGGATGCCAGCGTTTTTACCAATAGATCCGCGCCGCGCATCATGTTCTCTTTCCGTGATCCATACTGCAGCGAACTGACCCGATCCTAACCGTCCCGTCCATCCCCTTTCTGGCAGGGACACCACCGCGGCATGGAGAGGGCAATACGTACACCAACAATCCCGCAATCGGCCCCCGCGCGCTTTATGGATTGATAAGAACCTTGCAGGCTTCAGTTTTGGTGTGAAGCGCGGCAAACGACTGCGGCACGTCTTCGAGGGTCACTGTGTCGGTGACAAGCAGTTGGCGTCGGGGGAAGGGTTGTGCGTTCATGCTGTCGCAGTACGGTCTCGAACTGGGGCATCGTAAAGAAGGCGGACATCTTTATGGTCACTTCCTTGTGCAGGGCGGTAAAGCTTCCGAATGTGTTCGGTTCCACACAGAGGCCGACCCCGACGATCACATCGCGCAGAGCGGCAAGCGCCACGGACAGATCCATCAGCCCAGGCTTGCCCACGCATTCATAAACGACGTCAGGCAGGCCGCCATTGTTCTCAAGTCTCGCGGCGAGGCCGTCATCGGATATCTCAAACCTCGCCGCCATCAGGCACTTTGCCTTCAATGTGCGCACAAATACCTCCGCCAATATCCTGTGAATCAAGGGTGGCGGACGTGTTCTTTTTCATCGACCACTACAACAAGTACTGCGAAGAACACGGCCTGGAGATCGACAAGACCATGTTCGTCTGACGCCGAAAGGGGTGTCCGAAGCTGGCGCTTGTGGAAGCGCGCCTGGCGCAGGTTCGGACCCCCGCACGCGCGCCGCCGCCGCGCTGAAAGGAGATCAGGCAGCGGCGGCGGCGTCTCGTGATCTGTCACGTCAACGAAAACCGTTTGCGAGTTGTGGCGCAACCCAGGTTGATTGAACTGTGCCGTGCTGGCGGGCCCAACCTCAAGGGTCGAAATCTCACGGTGACGCCGCGCAACCGCTCTCGTCCTGTCGCAACCAATCCAGGAAAAATTCCCTTGGTTGATATTTCGCCTCATCCTTTGGCCAGACAAAATAATAGGTTCCGATGCTGGCCTTGCTTTCAGACCAAAGCGCCACCAAACGACCGTCCTCCAACTCGTTTTCGACAAGATAGGTGGGCAGAAGCGCCGCTCCCATGCCGTGGATGGCCGCCTGGACCATCGACGCAAACTGATCGAACAGCATTCCCACAGGGTAATGAATCTCCTGACCAAGCGCCTGCGCCCACCGTTCCCAGGCATCGGGGCGTGTATCCAGATGCAGGAGCGGAAGAGCGAAAATGTCGCTCAGGCTGTTGCTCCGAAGGCTGGCGGCGACTTTGGGTGATGCCACGGGTACGACGTATTCCCGCATGAGTTCGTGATAGGCGACGTCGGTCCAATCCTTCTGACCAAAGTGGATGGCGCCGTGAAAAGGCTCGTTGGCAAAATCGAAGGGCTTCAACCGCGTGCTCAGGTTCACGGTGACTTCGGGATGCCGCGCCAGAAAGTCAGGCAGCTTCGGTGCCAGCCAGCGCACCCCGAACGCCGGGAGCATGGCGATATTCAGCTGTCCCCCTCTGGGGTTCGCCTTCAGGCGCAGGCTCGCGGTTCCGATCTGCTCCAGCGCGGCCCTGACCTGCGTGCAGTAATCGCGTGCGGCGGAGGTCAGCGTGATGCTCTTTTTGTCCCGCGTGAAAAGCGGCGTATCCAGGTAGTCCTCCAGTACCTTGAGCTGACGACTCACCGCGCTTTGCGACACGCCCAGTTCAAGACCGGTTTGCGTCACATTGCCTGTCCGCTCGAACGATTCCAGTGCCCGCAGCGCCGTCATCGGCGGCAGAAACCGCTTCGGATGCGGCATAGGTATGATCCTTTTGCATGATTAATGCGATAATTGTGTTTCACACGGAACCGAACAGCATGTCAAACACCCCCAACATTAGGAGCGTGTAATGCTGACAAAGGCCCATAGAATAGACGGAATGGCGCTTTCCGAGATCGTTGCAATCACGGAAGAGGCCGCGCGGCTGCGGGCTGCGGGTCATGATGTTTTGGCATTAAGCACGGGGGAGCCTGATTTTGCGACGCCTGCGCATATCTGCGAGGCGGCCCAAAGGGCGATGCAAACCGGGCAGACGCGGTACCCCGCTACGGCTGGCACGCCCGCGCTGCGGTCCGCGATAGCTCAGCAGGCCGGGGTCGAACCCGGCAACGTCATCGTCTCGACCGGCGCCAAGCAGGTGTTGTCGAATATCTTCCTGGCCACGCTGAACCCAGGCGACGAGGTGATCGTGCCCGCGCCCTACTGGACGAGCTATTCCGACATCGTCGCGCTGTCCGGCGGGAAAACAACTGTGCTGCCCTGCGGTGCCGACGCGGGCTTCAAACTGACACCCGCGCAGCTGGAGGCCGCGATCACGCCCCGCACGCGCTGGGTCTTGCTGAACTCGCCGTCCAACCCCTCGGGCGCGGTCTACAGCGCCGACGAACTGGCGGCGCTCGGAACGGTTCTGGCGTGCCACCCGCATGTCTGGATCGCCTCGGACGAGATCTACGACCTGATCTGTTATGCGCCCTTCACCTCCTTCCGCGTGGCCTGCCCCGATCTGGCAGAGCGTACCATCGTGATCAACGGCGTCTCCAAGGCCCATGCGATGACCGGCTGGCGCATCGGCTGGGGCATTGCCCCGGCAGAGCTGATCAAGGCCATGATCGCGGTGCAGGGGCAGATCACCTCGGGGGCCTGTTCAATCTCGCAGGCCGCCGCGCTGGAGGCCGTCACCGGGGAACAGGGCCATATTGCCGAACGGCTGGACGCGTTCCGCGACCGCCGCGACTTCGTCGTGGAGGCCCTGAACGCCATTCCCGGCATCACCTGCCCCGTCCCGGACGGCGCCTTCTACGTCTTCCCGTCCTGTGCGGCGGTGCTGGGACAAAGAACACCGGACGGTACGACGCTCGACACAGACGCCGATTTCTGCACCTACGTGCTTGCCGCGACGGGCCTTGCCATCGTGCCCGGTCGTGCCTTCGGGCTGCCGGGGCATTTCCGACTTTCCTACGCCTACGCGCGCGCCGATCTCGAAGATGGCTGCGCGCGCCTGAACCGGGCCGTGCAAGGCCTGACCTCGAACCAAAGGACGACTTCATGAAATACCAGGACATTCTCGACGCCTGCGGCCTGACCGCCGCAGACACCACCGGCGGCACCTTGGCCGTCACCACCCCGGTGGATGGCAGCGAAATCGGCCAGGTTCCGATGCACACGGTCGCCGACGCCAAAGCCGCGATTGCCAGGGGCGTCGATGCGTTTGCCGCGTGGCGCAAGGTACCGGCCCCGCGCCGGGGCGAACTGGTGCGCCTTCTGGGCGAAGGGCTTTGTCAGGTTGTTTCCCAACGGTTGGATCATAAGCTGATGCGGCAGCATCAGGCAACGATTTCGCGGACGTAGCGCGCCCAGAGGCCAAGGGCCTCTGTTCTTGTTTGGCGGTAATCGGCGGCGGTGAGGCGGTGGCGTTTCGGGCGAAAGAGAACGGCAGTTTGATCATGGACGGACAGGAACATCTGGGCGTGTCTGGCTGATTTGAACCGGCCGAATATCTTCTCTCGTCGACGGGTGTGCCGATGTGATGCCTCGCTGCGGTTGTTCAGTCCCTTGTGTGACCGATGATCAGCGCCAGGACAAAGCTCGCGGATCGCAACGCCGTAACTGCGCAATTTATCCGTCACTATGACCCGAGGAGTGCCCCAACGCTTCATGAGTTTCCGGAGAAACTGCTTTGCTGCGTTAGCGTTTCGGCGCGATTGCATAAGGATTTCAAGCGTATCTCCGTTGCCATCGACCGCGCGCCAGAGCCAGTGCTTCTTCCCGCGGATCGGGATCACAACTTCGTCCAAGTGCCACTTGTCAGCGGGCTGATCGCGATCACGTCGGATCTTGGCCGCAATCTGCGTTCCAAATTTCGCCACCCAATCTCGGATCGTCTCATGGCTGACCGTGATGCCGCGTTCTGCCAAAAGATCCTCAACGTCCCGCAGGCTGAGGGCGAAACGGTGGTAGGCCCAAACGGCATAGCCAATGACCGAGCGTGGAAAGCGATACCCCTTCAGGGCCGACGACGGAACAGACAATATCATCGATTTGCGTTAGACTCACAGCCTGCGACAGACAACCTGACAAAGCCCCTCGGGGTGAGCACGAAGTCGATCTACACGTGGAAGGCGCAGTTCTCGCGGCCGGGCAAAGCTCGGGAACGTGAGGACGAACAAGCTGCGGAGATCCGCCAGTTGAAGCGGGAACTGGCGCGGGTCACCGAAGAGCGCGACATCCTAAATTGAAGCCGGATCAGAAAAGGCCTCAGTGGGGCGCATCGCGCGAAGTACGCCGTCCGGGCCATGTGCCGGGTGCTGCGGGTTCATTTCTCCGGCTTCTACGCATGGCTTAAGGAACTGTTAAGCCACCGTGCGCAGCAGGATGCGCGCCAGACCGAGCTGATCCGATGGGCCTGGGCGGACAGCGGCAAGGTGTATGGCTATCGCAAGTTGACGGACGATCTGCGTGATCAGGGCGAACAAATTTCAGAGAATCGTGTGGCGCGCCTGGCGTCTCTGGCCGGGATCTCTGCCCAGGTGGGCTACAGGCGCCGTCCGGGCCGATACGGCGGCAAACCTGCGGTGGTTGCCGAGAACAGGCTGGAGCGACAGTTCAGAACGACCGCACCCGATCAGGTCTGGGTAACCGACATCACCTACATCAAGACCCACGAAGGTTGGCTGTATCTGTGTGTCGTCATCGACCTGTTCTCGCGTCGTGTGGTCGGCTGGTCTGCACAATCCCGCATGACCACGGACCTCGCCCTGCAAGCCCTGTTGATGGCCGTTTGGCGACGAAAGTCCGCCGGCCAAGTCATGGTGCATTCCGATCAAGGTTCCCGGTTCACCAGCCGGGAGTGGCAGACGTTTCTCTGCCGGCACCATCTGGAACCCGGCATGAGCCGGCGCGGGAACTGCCACGACAATGCCGTGGCAGAAAGCTTCTTCCAGCTGTTGAAGCGCGAGCGGATCAGGCGGAAAACCTGTCCAACCCGCGATGACGCGCGGCGGGACATGCTCGAATACATCGAGCTGTCCTACAACCCGAAACGCAAGCACACGAGCAACGGCATGCTGTCGCCCGTTGACTTCGAAACCAGACAGCAGAAACTGAGCGAGGCAGGCGTCTAGGAAGCCAGGGGCACCTCAAACTGCGTAGGACACGATCTCTCAGGGGAGGCGGAAGCCTTTCAGGCGCGGCATCGAAGTAGATGTCCTCATGTCGACCGCCTATCGTCCCACATGCACTATTCGACTTGGCAATGCCCATCAGTCCCCTAAAAATGCATTTTGTTGAAAAAAGGGGTTGCAGGTCCGGCGCGCTTTATCTAAATCCCCCCCTCACCGGCGGCGCTGAGATGCACCGGCGGGGCGCCAGACGGGCCGGACGGAAGCTGAGACGCGGACGGGCGGAGACGAGGCGGATAAGAAATACCAGAGGTAATTGGGCGGGGCGCGCCGAAGAAGTTAGGGCGCATCTCAGTCTCTTTTGTCTCTACGCTCTTTGAAATTGATAGTATCTGAAGAGATATGTGGGCGGTTTGGTTCATTCGATGGATCAACGTCTGTATATCGCGCTACTAGACTTCGGTCGATGATGTAGTGTCAGCTTCACTGTTTGTACGGCTTTCGCTACTTTGTAGCTGAAGCACACAAACAGAGACTGTTCTGCATCTTTCAGTAATGGATGCAGGACGATGTGCAGAGGTTCGACGTCAAGGATATGCTGGTAACAGCATTTCAACTTGAGAGTTTGATCCTGGCTCAGAACGAACGCTGGCGGCAGGCCTAACACATGCAAGTCGAGCGCACCTTCGGGTGAGCGGCGGACGGGTTAGTAACGCGTGGGAACGTGCCCTTCTCTACGGAATAGCCTCGGGAAACTGAGAGTAATACCGTATACGCCCTTCGGGGGAAAGATTTATCGGAGAAGGATCGGCCCGCGTCTGATTAGATAGTTGGTGGGGTAACGGCCTACCAAGTCTACGATCAGTAGCTGGTTTTAGAGGATGATCAGCAACACTGGGACTGAGACACGGCCCAGACTCCTACGGGAGGCAGCAGTGGGGAATCTTAGACAATGGGCGCAAGCCTGATCTAGCCATGCCGCGTGTGTGATGAAGGTCTTAGGATCGTAAAGCACTTTCGCCAGGGATGATAATGACAGTACCTGGTAAAGAAACCCCGGCTAACTCCGTGCCAGCAGCCGCGGTAATACGGAGGGGGTTAGCGTTGTTCGGAATTACTGGGCGTAAAGCGTACGTAGGCGGATCAGAAAGTTGGGGGTGAAATCCCAGGGCTCAACCCTGGAACTGCCTCCAAAACTCCTGGTCTTGAGTTCGAGAGAGGTGAGTGGAATTCCAAGTGTAGAGGTGAAATTCGTAGATATTTGGAGGAACACCAGTGGCGAAGGCGGCTCACTGGCTCGATACTGACGCTGAGGTACGAAAGTGTGGGGAGCAAACAGGATTAGATACCCTGGTAGTCCACACCGTAAACGATGAATGCCAGTCGTCGGGCAGTATACTGTTCGGTGACACACCTAACGGATTAAGCATTCCGCCTGGGGAGTACGGTCGCAAGATTAAAACTCAAAGGAATTGACGGGGGCCCGCACAAGCGGTGGAGCATGTGGTTTAATTCGAAGCAACGCGCAGAACCTTACCAACCCTTGACATCCTGTGCTAACCCGAGAGATCGGGCGTCCACTTCGGTGGCGCAGTGACAGGTGCTGCATGGCTGTCGTCAGCTCGTGTCGTGAGATGTTCGGTTAAGTCCGGCAACGAGCGCAACCCACATCTTTAGTTGCCAGCAGTTCGGCTGGGCACTCTAAAGAAACTGCCCGTGATAAGCGGGAGGAAGGTGTGGATGACGTCAAGTCCTCATGGCCCTTACGGGTTGGGCTACACACGTGCTACAATGGTAGTGACAATGGGTTAATCCCAAAAAGCTATCTCAGTTCGGATTGGGGTCTGCAACTCGACCCCATGAAGTCGGAATCGCTAGTAATCGCGTAACAGCATGACGCGGTGAATACGTTCCCGGGCCTTGTACACACCGCCCGTCACACCATGGGAGTTGGTTCTACCCGACGGCCGTGCGCTAACCTTTTGGAGGCAGCGGACCACGGTAGGATCAGCGACTGGGGTGAAGTCGTAACAAGGTAGCCGTAGGGGAACCTGCGGCTGGATCACCTCCTTTCTAAGGATTTTCCTAGCATCCTGAGCTTGCTCTCGATCGTGGAAAACTTAGCAGGACAGTAATCAAAACTGTCCATATTCAGGGCATCGCAAGATGACCCTTCGGACCGAGCCGTCCTCATATCTCTTCAGAAAGTGCCTCACGCAGTGAGGCGCGTCGCCCTGACAGGGTATCGCGCAGCGATATCCCGGGAAGGGTTGCAATGCGGGTCCGACCCGCCTGGCGCAGCTCGCGCATTGCTTCGCAATACGCTGTTTGCGCGACGTCGATTTTGCCTGGGCAAAATCAACTGGGTCGGTAGCTCAGGTGGTTAGAGCGCACGCCTGATAAGCGTGAGGTCGGAGGTTCAAGTCCTCCTCGACCCACCAGTATCCCGAAAGGGTTTTGATGGGGCCTTAGCTCAGCTGGGAGAGCGCCTGATTTGCATTCAGGAGGTCAGGAGTTCGATCCTCCTAGGCTCCACCATCACTTCTTGTTATTCGCTGGTCATCATGACTAGAAAGAGGACATGAAGATATGTGCGATCACAATGGTTTACCGAGACTACTGGGCGTTATCACAATGGTACGCGCATTATTCACGGCACCTTGGTTCGGATAACCTGTTCATTGTGGCTCACGGAGCTGATCCAAGGATCGCCACAATTTGCCCCCGGGCAAATGTGATTGCGGTTCCCAGGACAGACCTGGCCGGTTTCGACAGAATGCGAGGGCAGCTGCTCAATAGCATTCAGGATGGATTGGGTGTCATATATGACTGGGTGATCAGAACCGACGCTGATGAGCTGATCTGCATTGATCCGGCGCATTATGCATCGTTCGCCGATTTGTTCAGGTCACATCGCCGGTACAACGCCTTGTTTGCCCTTGGGCTGAACATCGCTGAAGATGTTGAGGATGGCACAATGAAGGCGACAGACGCCGCGCTGACAAAGCGTAGCAATGCAGTTTTCTCGGGGCATTATAGCAAGGCTTGGGCGGTTAGACGCGGTACGCATCTGGTTCGACACGGAATAGGTCTGACTAAGGACGCGGTGATGGTGATGCCTGAGGGTGTTTATCTGGCGCATCTGAAATACGCCAGCATCGACGCACTTGCCGACGCCAATGCGCATCGGTCAGAAATCGCATCCGGTAAGGAGAATGGCCTACCCGGAAGTGCCTGGTTGCACGCGGATAAAGATGCCATGAAGTTCTTCGACATGTTTCAGAAAGCCGCCATGACCGAATGGAGCGCAGCAAAGGCGCAAGCCTACGCGGCCATCGCGAATGACCCGGTTCGTGATGAGACCCAAAAAGTGCTCAGAGCCAGATCGGCTACGTTCGATAGTCGAACGGTACTGCCAGAATGGTTCAAATACTGCTGATTAGATCAGCAAGCGCGCTGCGGCGCGTTTGCTCGTCCAATCGGACGCTGGTGGGTTCCTTCGGGAATGCACCAAATTGACATCGTAAAGAGAGATACAATAACAACACTGTTTGGTTGTCCCGAGTATGGGAGCGACCTCGGTTTGGTGCTTCGGGCTTTGGTCCGGAGCGAGCGTTTGCAAGGCTGTTTCCTCGGCCGACCGATCGTATGCCTTCCGAAAAGAACGTGTTGTCCAAGTCAAGTACACTAACCAGAGGCATGACGCTGCACCCTGCACGGGCTGCGGCTATCAGCGTGTCTCATTGTCCAGACGACAGTCTGGGCGGGAAAGTATGCTTTTGAACCAGGATAAGGATGGTCAGTTTCTTACCAGCTTCTGACCGTCGCGCGAGGCGCAAGTCTTGCTTTTTCTGGATCAAATCAAGCGCGAAAAGGGCGTTTGGTGAATGCCTTGGCAGTAAGAGGCGATGAAAGACGTGATACTCTGCGATAAGCCATGGGGAGCCGAGAATAGGCTTTGATCCATGGATCTCTGAATGGGGCAACCCACCTGATACTGTGTTATTGTTACCCGCTTCGGCGGCGATCAATAATGCGGTAAGACAGGTATTTCTAGACTGAATACATAGGTTTAGAAAAGCAAACCCGGGGAACTGAAACATCTAAGTACCCGGAGGAAAGGAAATCAATTGATACTCCCCCAGTAGCGGCGAGCGAACGGGGACCAGCCGAGCCATGAGTGTGGTTAGAATGCGTTGGAATGCGCAACCAGAGTGGGTGATAGTCCCGTATAAGAAGCATGATTGGACGTATTAAGTAGGGCGGGACACGTGAAATCCTGTCTGAAGATCGGAGGACCACCTTCGAAGGCTAAGTACTCCTTACTGACCGATAGTGAACCAGTACCGTGAGGGAAAGGTGAAAAGCACCCCGACGAGGGGAGTGAAACAGTACCTGAAACCGAACGCCTACAATCAGTTGGAGGGTCCTTGCGGCCTGACAGCGTACCTTTTGTATAATGGGTCATCGACTTGGTCTCACGAGCAAGCTTAAGCCGTTAGGTGTAGGCGCAGCGAAAGCGAGTCTTAATAGGGCGTCGAGTTCGTGGGATCAGACCCGAAACCGAGTGATCTAGGCATGGCCAGGTTGAAGATAAGGTAACACTTATTGGAGGACCGAACCCACATCCGTTGAAAAGGATCGGGATGAGCTGTGCCTAGGGGTGAAAGGCCAATCAAACTCGGAGATAGCTGGTTCTCTGCGAAATCTATTTAGGTAGAGCGTCATCCGAATACCCTCGGGGGTAGAGCACTGGATGGGTAATGGGGCCCCACAGGCTTACTGATCCTAACCAAACTCCGAATACCGAGGAGTACTAGATGGCAGACACACGGCGAATGCTAACGTCCGTCGTGAAGAGGGAAACAACCCTGACCTCCAGCTAAGGCCCCTAATTCATGGCTAAGTGGGAAAGCAGGTGAGACGGCCAAAACAACCAGGAGGTTGGCTTAGAAGCAGCCATCCTTTAAAGATAGCGTAACAGCTCACTGGTCTAATTAAGCTGTCTTGCGGCGAAGATGTAACGGGGCTCAAGCCATGAGCCGAAGCTGAGGATGCATTTATTGCATGGTAGCAGAGCGTAGTGTGACATAATTCCATGTCTCCTTACTCCCCTCGGGGATATTGGAGACGCGGAGTTTTCTGTGAAGCCGGCGCGTGAGCGATCCGGTGGAGAGATCACTAGTGAGAATGATGACATGAGTAGCGACAAAGAGTGTGAGAGACACTCTCGCCGAAAGTCCAAGGGTTCCTGCTTAAAGCTAATCTGAGCAGGGTAAGCCGACCCCTAAGGCGAGGCCGAAAGGCGTAGTCGATGGGAACCAGGTTAATATTCCTGGGCCAGATGGAAGTGACGGATCTCGAGGGTAGTTCATCCTTACTGGATTGAATGGGCTGCTTAGAGGTCCCTGGAAATAGCTCCATCGCTAGATCGTACCCTAAACCGACACAGGTGGACTGGTAGAGAATACCAAGGCGCTTGAGAGAACTATGTTGAAGGAACTCGGCAAAATACCTCCGTAAGTTCGCGAGAAGGAGGCCCGGTTCCTAGGCAACTAGGGGCTGGGGGCACAAACCAGGGGGTGGCGACTGTTTATTAAAAACACAGGGCTCTGCGAAGTCGCAAGACGACGTATAGGGTCTGACGCCTGCCCGGTGCCTGAAGGTTAAAAGGAGGGGTGAGAGCTCTGAATTGAAGCCCAGGTAAACGGCGGCCGTAACTATAACGGTCCTAAGGTAGCGAAATTCCTTGTCGGGTAAGTTCCGACCTGCACGAATGGCGTAACGACTTCCCCGCTGTCTCCAACATAGACTCAGCGAAATTGAATTACCTGTCAAGATGCAGGTTTCCCGCGGTTAGACGGAAAGACCCCGTGCACCTTTACTACAGCTTCACACTGGCATTAGGCCGAACATGTGCAGGATAGGTGGTGGGCTTTGAAACCGGGACGCCAGTCTCGGTGGAGCCTCCCTTGAGATACCACCCTTGTTCTGCTTGATGTCTAACCGCGGTCCGTTATCCGGATCCGGGACCCTGTGTGGCGGGTAGTTTGACTGGGGCGGTCGCCTCCTAAATCGTAACGGAGGCGCGCGAAGGTTGGCTCAGAGCGGTCGGAAATCGCTCGTTGAGTGCAATGGCAGAAGCCAGCCTGACTGCAAGACTGACAAGTCGAGCAGAGTCGAAAGACGGCCATAGTGATCCGGTGGTCCCAAGTGGGAGGGCCATCGCTCAACGGATAAAAGGTACGCCGGGGATAACAGGCTGATACTGCCCAAGAGTCCATATCGACGGCAGTGTTTGGCACCTCGATGTCGGCTCATCTCATCCTGGGGCTGGAGCAGGTCCCAAGGGTACGGCTGTTCGCCGTTTAAAGAGGTACGTGAGCTGGGTTTAGAACGTCGTGAGACAGTTCGGTCCCTATCTTCCGTGGGTGTAGGATACTTGAGAGGAGTTGCCCCTAGTACGAGAGGACCGGGGTGAACGATCCACTGGTGGACCTGTTGTTGCGCCAGCAGCAGTGCAGGGTAGCTATGATCGGACAGGATAACCGCTGAAGGCATCTAAGCGGGAAGCCCCCCTCAAAACAAGGTATCCCTGAGAGCCGAGGTAGACCACCTCGTCGATAGGCCAGAGATGTAAGCGTGGTAACACGTTCAGTTGACTGGTACTAATTGCTCGATAGGCTTGATTTGATCCAGTAGAAGCAAGATTCTACCAATCAATCAAAAGCATACACAGACATTAGCTGTACTGACTTGGAGTTTTAGAGGATTTGTTCGGTTTGGTGATCATAGCACGAGCAAAACACCTGGTCCCATCCCGAACCCAGCCGTTAAGTGCCGTAGCGCCGATGGTACTGCGTCTTAAGACGTGGGAGAGTAGGTCATCGCCAAACCTAACAAGTCCTCTAATCCGTATCTCTCTTCGATGTACACATATACCGACTTAGTGGCGCGGGATGGAGCAGCCCGGTAGCTCGTCAGGCTCATAACCTGAAGGTCGTAGGTTCAAATCCTACTCCCGCAACCAACTTATCCTGCGAAGCGCCCTCCGGGGCGCTTTCGCATGTTGGGCATTCGCCAAGCGCGGCTCTGCTAGCCGCCATCGTGGCGTCGTTGATATGCGATGACCTGCTCACCTGAAAAGTCCTCGGTTTGAGGTTCCCGGCTGAAGTCGTCGATGACACAGAGGATGCAGAACCGGCGGCCATCAGCGAGCGCATGCCCGCAATCTGATCGCGGCATGGCGCGACGACTACAACCATCACCGCCCCCACTCGAGCGTCGACGGGCTCACTCCGTGGGAGTATCACCAACGGTCAAGAGAGGACCAAACCCTGAACAGAGCTAACTGAAAAATGCGGACTCTCAGGGGAGCAGGTCAAGCGGTTTCAACAACCTGACAATGCCCTACCGTTTGAATGGGTTGCGCTGAGAGCGGGGTCACGCGGAATCGCCGCCATCGATGGGGATGATCGCGCCGGTAATATATCCACCGGCAGGCGAGGCCAGCAATAGCGCAAGGCCCTTTATCTCATCGGGTTGGGCGGCGCGCGCCATTGGGACGCTGGCGGTGAAACCGGCCTGTATAGCGGGATCTTTCAACCGACCGCCGCCGATGTTGGTGACGAAGGGACCCGGTGCGATGCCGTTGACCCGCACGCCATAGGGACCAAGCTCACGAGCAGCCATGCGCACGAGATGCGCGGCCCCCGCTTTGGCGGCGTGATAGCCGTAGCTGGGCATCGGGTTTGTGATCAGGGCCGCGATCGAAGTCGTCACCACGATTGAACCCGATTTTTGCGATTTCATATGACGGGCGGCGGCGGCCATGGTCCCGAAAGCGCCGTCCAGATTGATCGCCATGCAGGTTCGCCAGGCGTCCATCGATGCATTTTCGATTTCTCCCTCGGGCATGGCGTAGCCGCGCCCGCCGGTGACTCCTGCATTGGCAAAGACCACATCCAGCCTTTTGTGGCGGTCGACGACCTCTGCCATGACGCCTTCGACCGCCTGGCGGTCGGACACGTCCAGAAGCGCGGTCGTGACCTCCCCGCCCCTAGCTGAAAGTTGCGCCGCGGCAGCTTCCAGCCCGGGACCGTCCACATCGCTCAACACCACGGTGGCATCGTTGTCGGCCATCGCTTCGGCAATGGCGTAACCGATACCGCTCGCGGCACCTGTGACCACGATGACTTTGCCGGCAACGTCAAAGATCTGATTGCTTCGCATGAACTGCCTTTCGCTTAATCGGGGCGGCCCAGCATCCGGCCGCCGTCGATGACGATGTGCGTACCGGTCACATAGGCCGAGTTGGCCGAGGCCAGAAACAGTGCCAGGCCCTGGATTTCCCGCACCTGCGCCACCCGGTGCGACGGCGCATTGCGCAGGAAGGCAGCTTCCAGCTCAGGCGACGTCAGGGGCGTAACGAACGGTCCCGGACAGACAGCGTTGACGGTGACGCCAAAGCGCGCCAGCTCCATCGCCGACTGACGGACCAGTTGGTTGATCCCGGCCTTGGAGACGCCATAGGCAGATCCGACCAGCCCGCCCGGCACGAGCGAAGAGACCGACGAGATCGCCACAATTCGTCCATAGCCTTGGCGCTTCATGTGTGGTGCCGCGGCTCGGATGGTGGTGAAGACTGACGTCAGATTGGTATCCAACACCTGGTCCCACAGCTCATCCGGAATGCCTTCCAATGCGCCTTTGGGGTCGCGCTCGCCGTCCAGCGTCATGAAGCCGGGGCCGGCGGCAATCCCGGCATTTGCAAAGACGATGTCGACCCGTCCCGCCCTGTCAACTACAGCGTCGATTGCGGTCCGCAGACCGGCACGGTCGGTCACATCCACGGCCACTCCCGAGACTGTGCCACCCTGGTCGGCCAGCCGACTGACAGCTTCGTCCAGCGTCGCTGGATCGCGATCGATCAGCGTCACTTGTGCGCCGTTGGCGGCCAACACCGCGGCGAAGGCATAGCCCAGGCCCGAAGCCGCCCCGGTGACGATGGCCACCCTGCCCTTGATGTCGAACAGCTCTGATGCAGAAAGTTCTTCTTGTACTGACATTACTTAGAACCACCCCCGTGTTAGGATCATTGCCACAACCAGGACGACGTCGGCGGCCACGAACGCCGCTGCGCCATAAAAGATGGTTTCGAGCCGGACACTATCACGGACCACCGAGTGGATGACAAAGATGTTCAGACCCACAGGTGGCGTAATCATCCCGATCTCCAGCAGTTTTGCGAGAAGGATGCCGAACCACAGAAACTCGATTCCCTGCGCCCCGAGCAAAGGCAGGACCAGCGGCAAAGTCAGGAGCATGGCGCCGATGGGTTCCAGGAACATTCCCAGGAACACATAGACCAGCGAAATCACCAGCAGGAGCACAAAAGCCGATACGCCCAGATCACCGATCCAGCCACCGAGCGCCATGGAGAGGCCGCTGAGTGCGATCAGCCTTGTGAAAGCATTGGCGGCAACCGCGATTATGAAGACGCTGGCCGAGCTCAGCACAGTGTCCAGCAGGCTCTGCTTTAAGGCGTCAATCGACAGGCTGCGCCGGGCAAAGCCAAGTGCGACCGTCAACATCGCGCCGGTGGCGCCGGCTTCGGTTGCGGTGAAGACGCCGGAAAACAAACCGCCAAAGATCAGGAAAACCAGCAGAAGCGTTGGCCAGATGTCGATCAGCGACCGCAGACGCTCACCTTTTTCCACCGCCGGCGCGCGCGGGAACATGTCCGGACGGGTCCAGGCGGCAATGAGGATCACCAGCACGTAGGCCGCTATTGTTACGCCGCCCAGAAGCAGGCCGCCGAGGAACAGGGCGGTGATCGAAACCTGAGACTGAATCCCGTAGAGGATCAGCAGGATGCTGGGTGGGATCAGCGCACCCAATGTCCCGCCAGCCGCGATGGCCCCGGTTGCCATGCCCAGATTATAGCCGCTCTTGTGCATTTCCGGCACTGCGATACGGCCCATGGCGGCAGCGCAGGCAACACTGGATCCTGTGACCGATGCAAAGCCCCCGGAGCCGAAGATGGAGGCGATGGCCAGACCTCCGGGCAGCCAGGACAGCCAAGCCCGCGCAGCGCGAAACAGGTTACTGGTCAGCCCTGAATGGAAAGCGACATATCCCATGAACAGGAACATCGGCACTGAACTGAGGGTCCAGTTGGCGGCAAAATGATATGGCACCGTTGTCAACACGCCGAGTGCAGGCCTTTCACCCAGGATCATCCAG
Organism: Sulfitobacter sp. THAF37; assembly: GCF_009363555.1. NCBI lineage: Bacteria > Pseudomonadati > Pseudomonadota > Alphaproteobacteria > Rhodobacterales > Roseobacteraceae > Sulfitobacter > Sulfitobacter sp. THAF37. Next base: position 147,068 of record NZ_CP045374.1, on the reverse strand, counting down.
ATCCCGCCGACCGAAACACCCAACAACGCCATCGCGATCGGTATGCGCAGCGCGATCAGAACCACGACGAGGCCGAGTGAAATCGAACCGATGGCAAGCGGTGTCATGTGTCTTTTCCTGTTCAGAAGTTGGAGGGGTCGAAGCGGCGATAGCGGAAGATCCGCAGCAGCAGCGCCAGGCACATCAGCGCGAAGGAAACCGGCAAGATCCAGTAGCTGGGCCAAACCAGAAGTTTGTGCGTCCCGGATTCGACGACCGCGTTGATCGCAGTCTTCTTGATCGCCTCGCGGCCGCTGACATAGGTCATCAACCCGTAGATCCCTAGCGAGAACAGCATGCCCACAATCTTCAGCGTGTCTTGCGCGGGCGCAGGCATCAGGTCAGTCAACACGGTCGCTTCGATATGGCGGTCCTTAAGTTCCGCATAGGCGATTGGCAGGAAACTGAGCGCAACCATGTAGTAGTGGCTGACGATTTCGGCCGTTCCGGGCAGCGACTTTGAGGCGACAACCCGGAACAGCACGTCGGCACTGACATGGAGCATCATGAGAAGAATTGCTACAGCAGCGATGACAACGGTCAGGCGGCCGATCATGCGTCCTGTCATATTCATGGCCGGGCGACCTAGTTCCCGTATGCGGTCATGTCGACCTGCGACCAGATCTCACGGTAACGCAGTTCGGCAAGGGTATCGCGATCGGTGCCGTTCTCGGCGATCAACTTCTCCCATTTCGCGACGAGCGCCTTGTAGCGGTCGATCTTTGGCGCCGCGTTCTCGATACCCTTTTCTTCAAGCAGCGTGTCGGCGTTGCTCAGGTAGTCTTCGATGAAGGCCTCCCGCTTGGCCATGACCTCTGCGTCGGGTTCAAGAAAGCGTATCCCGGCTTCTTCACCTTTGGTGCGGGCTGTCTCTTCGTTCTCGACGGCTTTGTCAGGTTGTCTGTCGCAGGCTGTGAGTCTAACGCAAATCGATGATATTGTCTGTTCCGTCGTCGGCCCTGAAGGGGTATCGCTTTCCACGCTCGGTCATTGGCTATGCCGTTTGGGCCTACCACCGTTTCGCCCTCAGCCTGCGGGACGTTGAGGATCTTTTGGCAGAACGCGGCATCACGGTCAGCCATGAGACGATCCGAGATTGGGTGGCGAAATTTGGAACGCAGATTGCGGCCAAGATCCGACGTGATCGCGATCAGCCCGCTGACAAGTGGCACTTGGACGAAGTTGTGATCCCGATCCGCGGGAAGAAGCACTGGCTCTGGCGCGCGGTCGATGGCAACGGAGATACGCTTGAAATCCTTATGCAATCGCGCCGAAACGCTAACGCAGCAAAGCAGTTTCTCCGGAAACTCATGAAGCGTTGGGGCACTCCTCGGGTCATAGTGACGGATAAATTGCGCAGTTACGGCGTTGCGATCCGCGAGCTTTGTCCTGGCGCTGATCATCGGTCACACAAGGGACTGAACAACCGCAGCGAGGCATCACATCGGCACACCCGTCGACGAGAGAAGATATTCGGCCGGTTCAAATCAGCCAGACACGCCCAGATGTTCCTGTCCGTCCATGATCAAACTGCCGTTCTCTTTCGCCCGAAACGCCACCGCCTCACCGCCGCCGATTACCGCCAAACAAGAACAGAGGCCCTTGGCCTCTGGGCGCGCTACGTCCGCGAAATCGTTGCCTGATGCTGCCGCATCAGCTTATGATCCAACCGTTGGGAAACAACCTGACAAAGCCCCCCGATGTCATGCGGCAAATCAGTGTAAACTTGCGGTGCCATAGCAGGTGCCCTCCCTGAACTTCAGCCCAATCGACAAGAAGCGTTGACTTGCCTCGCTGTGTATTGCACTTTGCATACAATCTACAGTAAAGCAAGGGAGGAATCTTTACGCATGGGTACGAGCAGCAAGATCAGGGGTATGGAGATCATCCATGTCCCGATGTCGGGAGCAGGCGGAATCGCCCGGTGGAACCCGATATTTGTCCGCATCACGACCGAAGACGGGCTAACAGGTATCGGAGAGGTTGGCCTGGCCTACGGTGTGGGGGCGGCCTCTGCGATCGGCATGCTCGAAGCTCTGGGTGAAGCCTTTGTCATCGGCGCCGACGCCATGGCGCACGAAGCCCTGTGGGAACGCATCTATCGCCGGTCCTTCTGGGCCGAAGGCGGCGGTCCCGTGGTCATCGGCGCGATGAGCGCCATCGACACCGCGCTCTGGGATATCAAGGGCAAGGCACTCGGCCTGCCCGTCTGGCGCCTTCTGGGCGGTGCCGCTGCACGCCCGCTGCGCTGCTACGCCAGCCAGATCCAGTTCGACTGGTCCGAAACCGGCCGCAAGGACCTGACCAACCCCTCCGCCTATCGTGACGCCGGCACCAGGGCCGTGGCCGATGGTTATGACTGTGTTAAGGTCGACCCGGTCATGATCGGCAAGGAAGGCAAGATCGACGACAACGTCCGTGGCATGTTCACCGCGGCCGAGCTGGATCTCTACGTCCGCCGGATGGAAGCGGTGCGCGAGGGTGTCGGCCCCTCGACCGGCATCATCCTCGAACTGCACTCCCTGCCCAGCCTCTCCGGCGCCCGCCAACTGATCGAAGCTTGCCGTCACGTGGGCCTCTATCTGGTGGAAGAACCGGTGCACTATGCTAACCCAAGCGCCCAGATCCACCTGTCGGAAACCTTCCCCGAGACGCGCTTTGCCGCCGGCGAACGGCTTTATACAAGGTGGGGGGCCGAACCCTACCTGTCGTCGAATGCCATCGACATGCTGCAGCCGGACTTCGGTCTGGTCGGCGGGATCACCGAGGGCAAGAAGGTCTGTGATCTGGCGCATCTTTACGACATCACCGTTCAGGGCCACGTCTGCGGATCGCCTGTCGCGACGGCAGTGGCCCTGCATGTGGAAACCGCGATCCCGAACTTCGAGATCCACGAACACCACGTCTATGCCCGCCAGCCCGCCAACCGCGATCTCTGCACGATCGACCTGCAACCCAAAGACGGAGTGATGAGCGCCCCTGACGCGCCGGGGCTCGGGATCGACTTGGTCGACACGGCGCTGGACGCGGCCAACGCCCGCCGGGTCACGGTCGGCTGACAGACAAGCGTCGGCCGTGGCCTCTCAACCGGCCGACGTTCCCCCGACCGCCCGCTCGGAAGGTGCAGGTCGCTGAAAGGCCCTTGTGTTTCCCACGCCAGGGCCTTTTGGTTTTGGTGGGGTGGGTGGTCGTCGGCTTCTAGGCCAACTTGACTGATGCTGCGCGGCGCGCGAGCGGCTCCTATGCGCGGATTGCCGTCTTTGCAAAGTCTTCAGTAGTGACTCTGTTCGCCGTGCAAACGTTATTATTCTGTTGTTGATCAGCCAACTTTGACACTGCTGTCGCTATTCGCAAAGCACGTATTTTCTGGTGGCAGGTGCGTGGGGATTGGATGAACTCACATATTGCATTTAACAATCCGACCCTCGACGCAAAGCCGGAAATGGATCTTACTCCTGGGAGGTTTCGCCAAAGTGGAAGTTTCCCGGGCTGGCGGCTTCAATCGCTGCCTGGAACACATCATCACAGAACCATTCTGACGTGTTTGCATCCCGCCAGACGTGAAGGTCGGTCGTGAACCCTCTGACGTTCTTAACCCATTTGTGGCTCTGTGACGCCGACACGTATTTCTGCGCACCTTCCAGACGCGGATTTTTCACTTCGATCACTTTAGACCGGGCGAGGTCTATGGTTTCGACTTTCGCAAATACATTCGCGAGGTAGTAGGGTTCAGACAGTTCGGCCTCATCTGCCAGGGACCAGAAATTCGGAATCTGCACCAATTCCAAACCATCCCCAGCATGCGCACGAAAGACATCTGCCAGCTTGTCCCCCACGGCTTGCAGGCCGGTGAAATGCCCCGCACCGATGGAATTGAAATAGTCCGGCAACGCGTCGTTCCCCAACTCTGTCACCGCCCAATGCGTTGCCACCTTGTCCTTCAGGTCATCCGGCAACGGCCCGAGCGGAAAGCGATCCGAATCCGTCGGATACCAGCGCACGGCCCCCTTTTTTGGGCGGCGCATCTTTTTGTTTTCCGACCATCCGAACCCGCCCGCCATCGCGTCGGGATGGACGCCAAATCGATAAACTGCCATCAGTCACCTGTTGAAGTATCTAGCTGTTGGAGAAATTGGACGGCTTCGCCGAGCCGAGAGTCCAAAACGTATTGTTTTGCATCGAGTTGTAAAAGAGGTACGGCGGCATCTGATGAGGCAACTGGAGCGATCCAGAGGATTGCCAGAAATGCCCCGCACGTCGGACGTTGGTCGACGGTGCAGCCAATTCCCGCTTCCAACCCCACCTCCGTGAATGCGGCTGTGCCGTGATGACAAAGATCATGTTCGTTTTGGGCTCGGAGCAGTCGTTGCATAGTCCCGTCCGAACGGCAGCTCCGTCCCTACAGCAGACGTACAAATAAATGCCCCCGCAAAATCTGCGGGGGCACTGCCGATTTGATAACCATTTTGCGCATGGGGGAACCTCGGCCCCAAGCCCTTCCAACAGATCAGGCCGGAACCGGCATATCCCGACCAAGGGCGTAGAATTCGTCGTTCGGCCGCAGCGACGTGATATTGGCGATCCGGTTTGACATGCCGAAGAAGGCCGAGATCATGCCGATGTCCCAGATATCGTCTTCGGTAAAGCCATGCTCGGCCAGCAGGGCAAAGTCCGCGTCGTTCACCTCCTGCGCGCGGGCCGAAACCTTCACGGCATAGTCGATCATCGCCTTCTGGCGCGGTGTCAGGTCGGCCTTGCGATAGTTCGCCGCCACCTGGTCGGCGATCAGCGGGTTCTTGGCCCGGATGCGCAGGATTGCCCCATGGGCCACGACACAATACTGGCATTGGTTCATAGCACTGGTGGCGACCACGATCATCTCACGCTCGGCCTTGGTCAGATTGCCGGGCTTGTCCATCAGCGCGTCGTGATAGGCAAAGAAGGCGCGGAATTCATCCGGCCGACCCGCAAGGGCCAGAAAGACATTGGGGACAAAGCCGGATTTCTCCTGCACCTCGCGGATGCGCGTGGCGATATCCTCGGGCATCTCGTCCAGCGACGGTACGGGGAAGCGGCTGATAGGTTTGGTGGTCATGTGTCTACCTTTCATGAATAGAGTGCAATTCCGGCCGGGCCGGAGGGCATGGGCGCCGCGCAGCGACGATCATTCGGCGGCCGGGACAATCCAGCGTTCGGGGTGGTGGCGGTCCTCCTGCCGGGGCAGGTTTCCGCGATAGGGTTCGACCCGCACGAGGCAGGTCTGCGCCGCGCAGCCCTGGCTGAACTGCGAGGCGGGGATGTCCCGCGTCAGGATGTTGGGATTGCCGGACATCTCAAGCCCATCCTCCAGCGCGAGCCAGGCACCCGTGGGCAGGCGCACCACGCCCGGCGCGAGGTTGCCGTCGACTGTGAGGCTCGCCAGGCACCGCCCGCGGGTGTTTGAAACCAGCAGGCAAGCGCCGTCGGTCAGGCCAAGCCTTCCGGCATCAGCGGGCGCCATCTGCAACTGTTCAAGGCCGTCGCGTTTCATCTTGAGGCTCGCCGGGGCGGCCTCAAGCTGGGAATGAAGCCGTCCGACCGGCTGCGGGGTCAGCATGTGAAACACATCCGGCGCGGTGCGATCCGCCCCGTCCAGCCATTCGGTCGGCGGCAGCCAGCTGGGGACGGGGGGGCAATCTTCATATTCGCGTTCGGCCAGCAGATCGCTATGAAGCAGGATCCGCCCGGTCGGCGTGGCAAGGGGTGCGGCCTCGGGGTCAGCCCTGAAATCCGACAGGTAGGTCGCGCCCGACTGGACCGGCATCGGGGCGTCACCCTCGGCCCAGAAGCTGTCGAAATCTGGCATCTCGAACCTCAGACGGTCCTGCGCGTCTGCCCGGGTGAGGTCATAGATGTGGCGCAGCCAGCTCATCTCGTCCCGGCCCTCGGTAAAGGCCTCGCCGACGCCGAGCCGTGTCGCAAGGGCCGAGAAAATCTCGTAGTCAGACCGCGCCTCGCCAAGAGGGGCGATGGCCTGCTGCATTGCAATCATGTGATCCGAGCGCCGCGATCCCGCAATATCGTTCCGTTCAAGCGAGGTGCTGGCGGGCAAGACGATGTCGCCCCGCTGCGCCGTTGCCGTCCACATCGGGTCCTGCACGATGATCGTCTCGGGGCGCTGCCATCCTTCCATCAGCCGGGTGAGGTCCTGATGGTGGTGGAACGGATTGCCCCCCGCCCAGTAAACAAGGCGGATGTCGGGATAATGCCGCGTCTGTCCTTCGTAGTCGAATGGCGCGCCGGGGTTCAGAAGCATGTCGCTCACCCGTGCGACCGGTATGAACTCTCCGGTCGGATTGACACCCGCCGACATCGCGGGGGACTTGCCGGTTCCGAAGGGTGCGCCGACACAAGCCAGCGATCCGAACCCGAAGCCGACGCCGCCGCCCGGAAGGCCGATCTGCCCCGCCACGCAGGACAACGCGACCGCTGCCCAGTACGGCTGTTCGCCGTATTGCGCACGTTGCAAACTCCAGCTGGCCAGAAGCATGGTGCGCTTGCGGGCGATATCGCGGGCCAGCGACCGGATGCGATCCGCCTCAATCCCCGTGATACCTTCGGCCCAATCGGCAGACTTCGTGACGCTGTCGCCCTGCCCGCTCAGATGCGCGAGGAATTCCTCCACGCCCGAGGCAAGCCGGTCGATCAGGGCCCGGTCGTGCAACCCGGCCGCCACGATCTCCTGCGACAGGGCCAGCATCAGGGCGGTGTCGGTGCCAGGACGGATCGGCCACCAGTCGGCGGGCACCCAGTCGGGCAGATCGTCGCGACTGGGTGACACCAGAACGATGCGCGTACCACGATCCACCAGGTCCTGAAGATAGCCCTCAAGCCGATGCCGCGCGACGCCCCCCGCTTCGTTCTGCGCGGTGCGCGGAGAGAGCGCGCCAAAGATCACGACGATCTCACTGTTCTCGACGACAGTGTCGAGCGTGGTTCCCCTGCCCTGGCAGGCATGCGCCTCGCCCAGGATGTGACGCAGGATCACCGGCCCCGCCGCGATCGAATAGGTATCCATGTGGCCGACATATCCGCCGGCCAGCCCCAGCATCCGCTTGAGCAGCGTGGCGGCATGGTGAAACCGTCCCGCGCTGGTCCAGCCATAGGACCCGGCAAAGATCGCCTCGTTCCCGTAGGTGTCGGCGACGCGGCGGATCTCTCCCGCGACCAGTTCCTCTGCCTCGTCCCAGGTGACGCGGACATAGCTGTCTTCAGCCCGGCCCCTGCGGTCGCGGCGCTCCAGCCAGCCGCGACGGACCACCGGGAAGGTCAGCCGACGCGGTGAGGTCGCCCAGTCGGCGACCGACCCGATGATCTCGGACGGGTTCGGGTCCTTTTGGAAGGGCCGGACAGCCGAGATCCGGTTGTCTTCCACATCAAGGTCGAAGGCGCCCCAATGGCTGCTGTGACGTATCGTCTTTCGCATGATCCTGTTGTTCCCGGTTGTGTTGCGTCCGTCGGTCTGGCCTAGGCCGACCGTGCGCCGCTGATTATTTCGGTGGAACTGCCTCTTTGAGGCTTTGCATGAACCGGTTCTTGCCGTTCTGGATGTGATCCCGAAGGATCTCGCAGGCATCGTCGACGCGATCCTGCGCGATCATCTCGATAATCTGCCGGTGGCCGTTGCACGACCGTTCGAGGACTTGTTCATCATGTTTGAGCAGGTGCCGCAGGGCCGCGAACCGCCAGCGGAAAATGTCGAACGCCCGGCCGATATACCGGTTGCCCGCATGAGTCACGAAGGCGTCGTGAAATTCGGTATCCAGTGCCGCGAACTCGTCCCGCTGCCCCGCCGAGACAACCGTTTCGATCCGGGCGGTCACCTCGCGCAGATTGGCCAACAAAGGCTCTTTGGCCAGGTATGCCGCTTCGCGCAGGGCGATGGTTTCGATATGGATCCGGAAGGCGGTGATTTCCTCCGTCTCTTCGTCGTCCATCGTGAAGACCCGGACGCCCCGATAAGGTTCGGAGCTGAGCAGCCGTTCGGTTTCGAGAATACGAAAGACTTCGCGCAGCGGGGTTCGGCTGACATTGAACTCCTGCGCCAGGCGCGCTTCGTTCAAAGGCTCGCCAATCGCGAAATGTCCCTCGATGATGGCTTCGCGAAGGCGGTCCGCCACCAACTGAACGGTTGGCTGACGTTTGATATCAAGAATCCGGCGTTTGCTGTCGTCCACGCTGGCCTTCTCCTCCTGGCTGCCCTCATTTTTGTATACAATGTGCTGGTTCATGGCAAGGATCCTGTCATTACGCCGCGCCGCTGTCCCGTGGATATGACGACCGGGGACCCATCAAAAGCGGCTCACCAGCTGTTCCGAGAACGAGAACATCTGCCGCAACATGTCGGGGCTCTGGGATGCGCGGCGCATATGGGCAAGCCATTCCTCACGCTGATGTCCAGGTGCCATGTGAAAGACGACCTGCTTGTTCTGCGATGCACGCGGCGATGCGATTTCAATAAACTTTCGCCGACGGTCATCCGAGTATTCGGTCAGGATCGCACTGTCGCGGCCATCGTTGATGACCTGGCCCAGAACCTCGACCACCGCCATGCTGTCCAGCACCCCGCTGGTCAGTCCCAGCCCGCCCGTCGGGTTGGTGATATGCGCAGCGTCCCCGGCAAGAACGATCCGCCCGTCCCGCATCGTATCGGCGCAGCGCTGGTGCATCCGGTAGGGCGAATGCTGCTTCAGCGTCCACGCCCCGTCCCCCGGTAGCAGCGTCTTGAATTTCTCGGCAATCCGGTCGCCGACCGTTTCCACCGGAAGCGCCTCACTCTCCATGTAGGTACAGCGCCAAAGCCCTTCTGGGTCGATTTTGACGATGACGGCCCCATTCTCGTGATCGACCTGGAAGGTGGTTGCGGTGTAGCCCTCGGCTTCGAAATCGAAATAGATGTTGGTCGCGACAAACCGCTCGGGCCAGGTGATGCCAAAAAAGTTGGTCTTCATCACGCGCTCACGAACCACGCTCGACGCGCCGTCGCAGCCAACCAGCCAGCCGCCTTCGACGACTTCACCCTCGGCACCATCGTCGAGTGTCACTCGAACACCGGCTTGATCCTGCGCGATGTCTTTGACGCGTGCAGAAAAGCGCACGGTGACATTCGGCAGCTCTGCCAGTTTGTCCAGGACCACCAGCGCGATCTTGTCCTGTCCCACATGCAGGCTCATCGGATAGTCCGATACCTCTTTCATGCAGTCCATGCTCATGTGCAGGAACTCGCCCGTATCATGGACCAGCCAGTCCAGCGCCGTTTTGACAATGCCAATACCCTTGAGCTGCTCAAGGATGCCGAGGCTGTCGAAGTGTTCCAGGATCGGCGCCGGATAAGCCAGCGCGCGCGGGCTGTCGTTTGGACGTTCCTCCGCTTCAAGCACGGTGACCTCGATGCCTTTCTGGCCCAGACCAAGCGCCGTCAGAAGACCGACGGGCCCGCCGCCAACGATAATTACAGAGTCTTTCATGCCGAACCTTTCGATTTCTGTTCATGACGCGGACGAAACCGCATTCTTACATCAGGGAGGGAAGCCAGAGCGCCAGCGCGGGGAACGCGATCAGCAGCACGAGCTTGAAGACGTCGGCCGCCACAAACGGCAGGACGCCACCATAGATTTGCCGGATCGTGATTTCCGGGGCGACGCTCTTGAGGGCGAAGAGGTTCAGCCCGAAGGGCGGCGTGATCACCCCGAGCTCCACGATCACCACCATGACGACGCCCCACCAAATGACATCGTACCCAAGCGACGACACGATCGATGCCGTGACCGAGGCCGTGACCATCATCACCGCGATGGAATCCATGATTGTGCCGATGACCAGAAAGGCCAAGCAGATCAGCGTCACGACAACCCAGGCCGGCACAGGCAGACCACCGATAGACCGCGCGGCAAGTTCCGGCAGGCCGGTGGCAGAGAAGAAGAAGGTCGAAGCGAAACCACCGATGATCAGCATATAAATCATCGAGGTGGTGGCAGTGACCTCCGCCACGATCTCGGGCGTGTCGCGCAGCCGGTAGGATTTGCGCAGCACCAGCACCAGGGCGGCGAAAACAGCGCCGACGGCGGCGGCTTCGCTCGCCGTGAAGATCCCGGCAAACATACCGCCAAAGATGACCACGAACATGGTGACAGCAGGCAGGGCGCGCCCCCCACACTGCAGGATCTCGCGACCGCTCCAGTTGGCCCCGAGCGGCGCACTTTTGGGCGAGGCGGCGAGGAACAGGAAGACGGCAGCGACATAAAGCACGATCGTGATCAGCGCGGGGATAAAGATCGCCGCGTACATCAGCCCGATAGACTGCTCGGTCATCATGGCATAGATGACGACGACAGTGGACGGCGGCACAAGCTGGCCAAGCGTGCCGCCGGCGGCGATCACGCCGCTTGACAGCAACGGCGAATAGCCACGGCTCTTCATCTCCGGAAAGGCCGCTTTGCCGATCGTCGCGACGGTCGCGACGGAAGATCCCGTCAGCGCGCCAAACCCCGCGCAGCCGCCGATGGTGCCAAGCGCGAGCCCCCCGCGAAACGGTGCCGAGATTGCCGAGGCGAAGTTGTAGATATCCGCCGCCATGCCAGACCGCACGGCAAGCCCGCCCATGATCAGAAAGAACGGAACGACCGCGATGTCATAGCTCGACAGCAGGGCCGTGGTTTCGCCGCCAAGCGTTGCGATGGCGCCTTCTGCCCCGAAGATGAGCGCGATGCCTAGCATTGAACACAGCGTCAGCGTCGCGGCCACCGGAACAAAGGTGAAGATCAGCACCCAGATCAGCGCAATGATCGCCAGCATCGAGGCCACCATATTCGTCATGAAGAAGCCCCCGAAGCTCAGCGCGATCCAAGTGAACAGGGCCAGGATCAGACCACCGGGGACGAAGACCATTGCAATCGCCACAGGCCAGCGGGAATGCGCCTCAAGCGCAAGGCGCAGGGCGACAACCAGCTGCGTGGGGGTGGTCAACAGAAACAGGACCGCGACGGCGGCATAGAAGGGCCCGACCGGAATTTCGTTCAGGATCGTGTAGGTTCCCCGGCTCAGGGTCGACTCTGCCTGAAGCGTCACGCCCCAGAAGACCAGAATGAGCGCGCCCAGATAAAGCACAGCCCCGATCCCGCGCAGGTAGCGCACCGCACGGGGCGACAGAATTCCCGCCAAGACATCCACCTCAAGCGTCGCGCGCTGCGACAGTCCGGCGGCCAGAACCGCCGCAATGGACACGGGAAAGGTGGTCGAAAATATTTCGTTGATCCCTGTGAGAGGAGAGCTGAACAGCCCCCGCATCACGATCACGTCTAGTGTCTGGATCAGCGCAGTGATCAGGATCGCGACAACCCCGATCAGGGCGATCAGCCGGTTGAACCCGGCCAATCTGTTATCAATGCGGGCCAGCAGCCCGTCGATTTGGCGACCATGATGCTCCGACCCGTACAATTCGATGTGACGGTCACGCACGTCGGTCGGAAGTGCCACGGCCGCCTCGCTCACTTCAGGTTCGCCTCATAGCTTTCCATAAAGGCGTCATAGGTCTCTTGGACGCCGTCGCCGTTTTCGAGCCATTCCTCGACAACAGGCGAGATCGCAGCCTTCCAGATCTCGAACTGTTCCGGCGACAGCTTGTGCCAGGTCAGACGACCATCAGCGACCATTTCATCCGAGAACTTCTGCTGAATGCCCGTCTGGGCGGTTGCCATCATTTCGGTTAGCGCCAAGCCGGAGTTCTTGTCGATGATCGCCTTCATTTCTGGAGACAGGCTTTCGTACTTGTCCTTGTTCATGATGATCGCGAAGGGCGTCATCCCAAAGGTGATGTCTTCGATCCCGTGCTTGAGGTAATCGGACCACTTGTAGGTGTACTGCGTGATCTCGTTGCCCGACGACGCCTCGACCACGCCGCGCGAAATCGCCTGGTACCCCTCGGAGAAGGGGATTGAAACCGCCGCGGCGCCTAGCTTGCTCATGGCTTTCACCATGTTGGCATCCTGGGCGCGGACCTTCATGCCCTTGAGCTGCTCAACATCCGAAATCGGCTCACGGCTATAGAAGCGGGTCGGCAGAACCGTGTAGATGGCGAGGATCTTGACCTCTTCGAGCGAGTCATCCAGCAGGCCCTTTTCGTAGGTTTCCGCCAGCGCCATTGATGCGGCCTTCATATCGGTCACTTCGGTCGACGGCAGCGTCGTCACCAGCGTCTTTTCCAGCGGAATACCCGAGATGGGAAGGCCGGCAACGCCTATGTCAGCAACGCCCTGAACCACACGTTCCCAGGTGTTCGTGGCAGTCGCAAAGGGCGGCGGGAAATTGGTGATGGTCATCTCGCCATCAGCTTCTTCATTGATCGCGTCCACCCACTTTTTGTAGGTGAGCTGATACAGTGGGCTATCGTTCGCCTGCCCCGATCCAAAGCGCAGGACTTCTTCGGACTGTGCCCCGCCGGCCACCGCCAGAGAAATAGTCGCGGCCATAACCGACGATGTGATACGTCCAAAATATTTCATTGTTCCTCCTCCGACGGTCCCAAGGCCGTCCCGTTTCGTCGGTGCCCGCCAGTGCGGTGCGTGCGCCGTCACCCACCCGTTTGACGGGGTGGATCCTGGCCTGAAGCCCTTGTCGCCGTGCGGGATTGCTCGCGACCTAGACCGAGACAAAGCTGAACGACTCCTCTTCGTTCAACTTTGTATGCAAAATGCAATAGGCTAAGCCATTCTGTCAAACTTAATGTACGAAGAAAATACAACCACTTACACGGAAGCATAGAAAATTTTCTGAATAGAGATACTTTGTTCTATATTTCAGAACGCCAGTGCATTGCATTCAATAGTGCGCGAGCTCGCCCTACGCGAGGATCATTGCGTTTTCCGAGCGACCGATGGATGTTGCGGAAATGGACAAGGCATTCACCAAAGGCATTCGGCTGATCGAGGCGCTGGCAAACAGCGACCGCCCGCGTGGCGTGACGGACCTTGCCGTCGAACTGGAACTGACCAAGAGCAATGTGCACCGTCTGCTGGCGACGCTTCAACAAAACGGCTTTGTCCAGCAGGTGCCAAACCAGACGGCATATAAGCTGACGATCAAGATCTGGGAGCTGGGGCAGCGTGTGATGGGTCGTGTGGATCTGGTTGGCGCCGCCCGTCCCGCGATGCAGCGGCTGGCCGAACTGACCCACGAAACCGTGCACCTTTCGGTTCTGCAGGGTCTGGACGTGGTCTATATCGATAAGATCGAAACCGATCACCACGTCCGCGCGCATACCCGCATCGGCGCGCGCGCGCCCGCCTATACAATGGCGACAGGCAAGGCGATGCTGGCGCAGATGCCGGATGATTATCTGGACGCTCTCGGCCCCGAGCTGACCCCCTATACTGCGACGACGCTGACGCGTCTGGACGACCTCCGCGCGGACCTTGCAAAGATCAGGCGCCAGGGTTTCGCAATTGTGCCGCAAGGCGAGTGGCGTGATGGCATCGCGGCCTGCGCCTGCGCGATCCTTGGGCCGAACGGTCAGCTTGCCGGTGCAATCGGCATTTCCGGTCCCGACACCAGATTGAAAGCCCGCCAGCTGCGCGAATTCTCACAGCACGTTGTTGCCGCTGCACGGGATACGTCTGGCAGTCTTGGATATTCCGGAGACAGCTGATCTGCGCCGACCGAACGCGCGACCAGATTGACAGTTCTGCATCTTTTGATAGTTTTGGAACATTGGTTCATATTATGGAACACAACGGGCTTCCACGACGCAGGGGATAGATCTATGGCAACCGACGTACTCGCGCTGGCCGCGCAGATCGCACCGGGAAGCGCGGTCGCGGTTCCTGTCGATTATGCCGGCGTTTCCATGGCGATGACACATGCGCTGATCGAACTCGGCACGAAGGATCTGAAGCTGATCTGCGTGCCCACGGGCGGGATGCAGGCGGATATGCTGATCGGTGCCGGACAGGTCCGCGCGGTCGAGACCAGCGCCGTCAGCCTCGGCGAAGCCGGTGGCGCGCCCCGGTTCAATGCAGCCGTCAAGGAAGGCCGCATTGGCCTGCAGGACGCAACCTGCCCGGCGATTCACGCAGGCCTCATGGCCGCCCAGAAAGGCGTCCCCTTCATGCCGATGCGCGGGTTGATCGGCAGCGACCTGCTGCGCAACCGCCCGGACTGGACCGTGATCGACAACCCGATCTCCGACCAGCCCGATCCGATCGTGCTGATCCCCGCGATCCACCCGGACACCGCGATTTTCCACGCCCCGATGGCCGACCGCGAGGGCAATGTCTGGATCGGCCGCCGCCGGGAACTCGCCGCGATGGCCTATGCTGCCCGCCAGACCCTGGTCACTGTCGAACGGATCGTGGAGACGCGCCTGCTTGACGACGAAAAGCTGGCCGCAGGAACCTTGCCGGGTCTTTACGTGACCGATGTCGCCGTTGCCGAAAAGGGCGCATGGCCCTACGGCCTGTGGGGCGAATACCCCACCGACCAGGAAGAGATCGCACGCTACGCAAAGGCCGCGCGCAGCGACGAGGGTTTTGCCGACTACATCGGTGCCCAGAGGGCGGAGGTGATGGCATGAACCACGACATGCCCCCCGCCACGCCACGCGAGATCCTGATCTGCACCGTCGCGACCCTGCTTGACGGGTGCCGCTGCGTGGCCGTTGGTGCCGCGTCGCCGGTGCCTGCCGCCGGTGCCATGCTGGCCCGCGCCCTGCGTGACACTGCCGGGGCGCCGCCGCTCAGGATCTCTGTCCTCGGGTCCGAGGCCCACAACTTCTTTACCAACGGGTCCGCCGAACTCTTCGATGCCGCCGGACAGGGCCGGATCGACGCGTTCTTTCTGGGCGGCGGGCAGATCGACAGGCACGGCAACATCAACCTGGTGGGTGTTGGCGACTACCCGCGCAGCGCACCGCGCTGGCCCGGCAGCTTCGGCTCGGGGTATCTCTATTACGTCGTGCCCCGCGTGATCCTCTACCGCGAGGAACACAGCCCGCGCGTCTTCGTCGACAAGGTCGATTTCATCTCGACCCCCGGCACCAGTGACCCTGAGATTTACCGCCCCGGTGGGCCCTACGCGCTGTTGACCGGCAAGGCGCTGTTCGACTTCGACAAGGACAGGCGCGGCTTCCGTCTGGCGTCGCTCCACCCCGACCATACGCTGGCGGAGGTGACAGAGGCGACGGGCTTTGCCTTTGAGCACGCGGATGACCCGGCCACCACCCCCGCCCCCGATGCGGCAACGCTGCATCTGTTGCGGACCCGCGTGATGGACGAACTTGCCGAAACCTATCCCGCCTTTGCCGCAGAGCTGCGCGCGACCATCCAGACGACCGACAGAAAGGCCACCGCATGACCACGACGCAGACGACCCCATCCGGCTCCCTTGCCGGTCTTCGCGTGATTGATGCCAGCCGCGTGCTGGGCGGCCCCTATGCCGGACAGATCCTGGCCGACCACGGGGCGGACGTGATCAAGGTCGAGCCGCCCACGGGTGACGAAACCCGCGGCTGGGGGCCGCCTTTCAAGGATGACGCCGCGAGCTATTTCATCGGCGTCAACCGCAACAAGCGCGGCATCGCCATCGACCTGCGGCAGGAGACGGGGCAGGAGCTGCTGGGCAAGCTGCTTGAGACAGCGGATGTCTTCATCGAAAACTTCAAGACCGGCACGCTCGACAAATGGGGCCTGTCGGAGGACGAGATCGAACGCCGGTTTCCCCGCCTGGTCCATTGCCGTGTCTCCGGCTTTGGCGCGGACGGTCCGCTGGGCGGGATGCCCGGTTACGATGCCGCGATCCAGGCTTCGGCGGGGATCATGAGCGTCAACGGAGAGCGTGACGGCCAGCCCCTTCGCGTCGGCCTGCCGGTGGTCGACATGACCACCGGCCTGAATGCGGTGATCGGCATTCTGATGGCGATCAACGAACGGCACAGCAGCGGCAAGGGCCAGTTCGTCGAGACGACGCTGTATGACTGCGGGTTTTCCCTGCTGCATCCGCATCTGCCCAACCACTACCTGTCGGGCAAGGTGCCCGGTCCTTCCGGCAACGCGCATCCCAACATCTGCCCCTACGATACCTTCGCCACGGGGACCGACCCCATCTTCCTGGCCGTCGGCAACAACCGTCAGTTCGCCACGCTGTGCCGGATGATCGGTCGCGAAGACCTGCCCGAGGATCCCCGCTTTGCCGACAACAGCCAGCGCAACCAGAACCGCGATGCGCTCAAGGCCGAGCTTGAGGCCGCCATGCTCCCGCACGACTGCGCGCAGCTGGCGGACGATCTGCTCAAGGCCGGTGTGCCCTGCGGCATGGTGCGGTCGATTGATCAGGTGATCGCCGATCCGCACACACAGCACCGCGAAATGGTGGTGGACATCGACGATTATCGCGGCACCGGCAGCCCGATCAAACTGTCGCGCAGCCCCGCCCGCTACGACCGCAAACCGCCCGCCTTTGCCCAGCACAGTGCCGAGGTGATGGCCGAACTGGACCTTGATCCCGCGACCTTCGGTGACGCGCTGATTGAACCCGGCACACAAGACTGACGCCTCCGGCCAGGCTGTAACCTGGGACCATTATCGCTGAGCAGGCCCCGGCAGTCCCGAAAAATCAGCCGTCCACGCGCGTCCGACCGCAGGGCGCGCCATGCACGTGGAACGGGCGAAGCCCCTGGTCTTCTTCGCTGCTGTCAGCCCCGATAGCAGATCCGCGATCTGCAGGCTCTCTTCGTCCAGCTTCGGGCTGTATAGGTAATGGGTCTCCTCTACAGCGGCTTATGCGGCCCCGAAGGGGGCCACGGTCCACTTCAGATCATACTGGATGAATTGGTCAGGAACCCGTTGCGAGGCTGAGGGAAGGCTGCCTTTTTTCCGCGCCTCAACGCTCCGCCATTTTCAGAACAACCGGGACAATGACGACAAGCGCGAAGATCCGGGCAAAATGGTGCACCGCAACGTAGGTGGGATCGTATCCGAGAGACAGGCCGATCGCCGCCATCGCCTCGACACCGCCGGGCGCGTAGGCAATCAGGATCTGGCCCAGTTCAAGCCGCGTCACGGCCTGCGCGAGCAGCGCGAAGGCAAGCGAGGTGACAAGCGATACGCCCACCATGGCGAGTCCCGCAACGGCGTATCGTTTCGCGTCGCGCGCAGTGACGTTGCTCATACGGGTGCTGATGACGGCGCCGGTCACGGCGAAAGCCGCGAAGATTGCCCAAGGCGGGGACGGGCCGTCGATCAGGCCGACGCCATGAAGACCGGCGCTTACAATCATGCCGGCCAACAGGCTGGCGGCAGGTAATCCGACCCGACCGCCCAACAGGCCAAGTGCCGTCGAGACAGCCAAGAGCCCGATGAAGACGGCCACTGACATCGCTGCATCGTCCGCAATGCTCCCACCGGCCGATCCGTTCAGCGCAACGGCGAGAGGTGGAACCGCCACCGCCAGGAACACAAGGCGGACCAACTGCAAGATCATCACGGCCTTGGCATCCCCGTGTCCTTCACTGGCGATGGCAACGGCGTTCGACATCGTGCCCGGCGCACTGGCGAGCGTTGCCGTCTTCCCATCAAGGCCGAACCAGCGCATGAGAACGACCCGGCCGACAAGGATTGTTGCCACCAGCGACCCAAGGAGAATGACGAGACTCGCGGCCCAGGTTTCGAGCTGGCCGATCAGCCCTTCGTCGACACCTGCCCCAAGCGAGACGCCGATCGTCGCGAAAGCGACGTCGCGCAACCTTGGCGGCAATCCGACGCCGTATCGCGTCGCTGCAACTGCGGCGACAGCCAGCGTACTGCCGATGAGTGCCCCAGCCGGAATGCCAACCAGGGCGGCCAAGGCCGCCCCAGTGAGCGCGGCCGCAAGTGTGACCGCGTATTTTTTCAGCTCACCTGCCATTTTCAGCCATGGGGTGTCACGTCACCTTCCAAGGTGCGTGCCCGGCGAGAAAGCCAGATCGGCAGGATGACGACGAGCGCGGCCAGCACGTAGAGAATTATGCTCTTGTAGTCCTGAACGAGAATTCCCCAATCTCCGCCCGAGATCGACAGGGCGCGCCGCAGGTTGTTCTCGAACAGGCTTCCGAGAACAAATCCGAGGATGACCGGTGCCAGGGAGAAATCCAGCTTGCGCAGAATCCAGCCGAAGAGACCGAGGCCGGTGATCAGCAGCAGGTCGAACGGGTTGCCGACGATGGTATAGATGCCGATAAAGGCGAGGATCGCGATCAACGGTGTCAGGTAGTGCTGCGGGATCGTCAGCATCCGGGCGAAGAGGCCCACCAGCGGCAGGTTGATGACCAGAAGCGCGACGTTGCCGATATACATCGACGCGATCAGGCCCCAGGCCACGTCGGGACGCTGGGTGAACATCAGCGGACCGGGCTGGATGTTGAACATCAGAAGCGCACCCAGCAGAATAGCCGTCGTACCCGAGCCGGGGATGCCCAGTGTCAGCATCGGAACCATGGCTCCTCCAGCCGCAGCGTTGTTGGCCGCTTCGGGTGCCGCAAGGCCGCGGACATCGCCCTTTCCAAAGGTCTTCCCGGTGTCGGAAATCCGCTTCTCGGTGCCGTAAGCAACGGCAGAGGCGACCGACGCGCCCGTGCCGGGCAGGATGCCGATGAAGAAGCCGATCACCGAAGAGCGCGCGATCGTCCACTTGCATTTCACGAGGTCGGCCCACCGGACAAAGCTCTTGTCCACCGGCAGGGATTTCAGCTTGCCGGAAACCTGATGCTCGACCAGCGTCAGCAGTTCCGCCATGCCGAACAGGCCGACGACGACGATCAGGAAGTCGATACCGGCGAGGATATCCGGGATCCCGAAGGTGTAGCGCGGCACGCCCGTATTGGCGTCGATCCCGATGGTAGCCAGCATCAGACCGATGGTGGCGCCCAGCAGGGTCTTGACCGTGCTCTTGCCCACCAGCGAGGCGAGCGAAGCGAAGGCGAAGACCATCAAGGCCACATAATCGGCGGGCGAGAAGGTGACCGCGAAACTTGCCAGCAAAGGTGCGAAAAGCGACATCAGGATCACCGCGAAGGTGCCGCCGATAAAGGACGCCACAGCCGACAGCGAAAGGGCGCGTCCCGCATCCCCGTTCCGCGCCATCGGATTGCCGTCGAGCGTGGTCATCACCGCGCCGGCATCTCCCGGCACGTTCAATAGGATCGACGAAATCCGCCCGCCATATTCCGCGCCATAGTAGATGCCCGCCAGCAGGATCAGTGCGGATTCCGGCCCGAACCCAAGCCCGTAGGCAATCGGTAGAAGGATCGCAACGCCGTTGATGGGACCGAGGCCCGGCAAAGCGCCGATGAGCGTGCCGGCGAAACATCCGGCCAGCACGAGAAAGAGGTTGAATGGATCAAGTGCGACACCAAAGCCGGTCGCGAGGCCGGTAAAGACGGCTTCCATCACGAAGCTCCTTCTTCTTGGGAGGAGGGTTGGAGCATGTACTCGATCAGCTCTCCTTCAGGCAGGTTGAGGTCGAGCAGCGTCACGCAGAGCAGATAGCCGCCGATCCCTGCAGCGATGCCGAAGACGACGGATCGAAGGATGCCGGCCCCCAGCATGGCGCACAGTGCCGTGCCGAAGAGGATCGTGGCGAGAATGAAGCCCAGCGGTTCATAAAGTTCGGCATAGGCGCAGAGCATGACGATGGTGGCGGCAAGCCGGAACCAGGTCTGACGGGCCACGTCCATTTCCGTCATGTCCGGCTTCCACAGGATCATCAGCAGGCAGGCAATCGCCACCAGCGATAGGATCTGCGGCCAGCTTTCCGGACCAAGCGGATCATATTGAAAGGGGGCTTTGATGGTGGTGAAAGCAATGACCGAATAGGCCAGCGTCACGATCAGAAGCACCCCGGCAAAAATGCGGTCGACCATGTCGGGTCTCCTCGGATTCATGGGGTGATGTCGAAAGAAGTCCGGCCCGCAACACTGTGAAGCGGGCCGGTGGTGTCTTGCGGTCAGTTGCTGAGCAAGCCTGCTTCAGTCGCGATCTCGCGCAGGCGCTGCACGCGCTCTTCGATCGAAGCCTGGAGTTCGGCGCCGGCCATGTTCAGCGGCAGAAGGCCCTTTTCCTTCTGAACGGCGGCGAATTCCTCGGTCGCATAGGCGGCCTCGAAAGCGTCCACCCACTTCTGGTAGTCCGCGTCGGAGACGTCGCCGCCCATGTAGAAGCCGCGCAGGATCGTCCATTCGACGTCGTAGCCCTGTTCCATGGCGGTCGGGATTTCGGCGAAGGGCGCATCGAGGCGGTCGGGCGACATGACGGCGAGAACGCGCATCTGGCCGGATTCGATGTGCGGCACCATTTCGCCCACATCGCCCATGTAGACCTGGATCGACCCGCCGAGGAGCGCCGCGATGGCATCACCGCCGCCGTCGAAAGCGACGTAGCGCATATCCATCGGTGACGCACCGGCTTCGCGCAGAAGCAGCGCCCCCTTCATCCAGTCCTGCGAGCCGACCGAGCCGCCCGCACCAACCACGACAGACGCAGGATCGGCGGAGAAATCGTCCATCAGACCCTTAAGTTCCTGGTAGTCGCTGTCAGCGCGCACCACGACCGCGCCGAAGTCCGCCCCGGCGGTGCCGACCCAACGGACATCCTTTTCGGTGAAGTCACCGTATTTGCCGGTCACGATGTTCAGAAGCGACCCGGTTGAAAAGGCGACGATGGCCGACCCGTCATCCGTGCGGGTGGTGTTGAACAGGTTGTAGGCCACGGCGCCGATGCCACCGGGCATGAACGTCACCTGGACGGGGTCGGCGATGTGGGGCTCAAGCCCGGTCTGAGCGACCCGGCAGGTCAGATCGAAACCGCCACCGGGGTTGGCCGGGGCCACGCATTCCGGTCTGTCAATCTGGCTCTGTGCGAAAGCGGGTGCGGTGAAGGCGGTGGCGGCGGCAACGATGGTCGCGCCAAGGCGTGCGAATGACATGGATGTCCTCCCTTTTTGAATCGCTCCGGGTCCTCCCCCGGACAGTCGGGTTATCCAGGACGTGCCTGAGTACGTCCTGACGCGAAACTGACAGGATGCTGACCTGACATCGAATGCACGCTTCTCGGCTTTCCCTGCATGGTCCGCGTTGCTAAATTCCCTGCATGAGAATGCTACTTGTCGAAGACAATGACGACTTGGCGGAGACGATCATTGATCGCCTGCGCGCCGAGGGGCATTCGGTCGATCACGAGCGGGACGGTAACGAGGCGAACGAACTGCTGCGCCACTTCAAGTTCGACATCGTCCTGCTGGACGTGAACCTTCCGGGACGCAGCGGATACGAGGTTCTGCGGTCTTTGCGCAACCGATCTGACGAAACTCCGGTGATCATCCTGACCGCACGCAGCCAGATCGACGACCGCGTGATCGGGCTCGATGCGGGGGCCGACGACTACATGATCAAGCCTGTCGATTTCCGCGAATTGTCGGCGCGATGCCGCGTGCTGGCCCGCCGTCGTGCGGGAAAGGCCAGCAACATTTTCTCGGCTGGGCCGCTGGTGTTTGACCGGGCCGCAAAGCAGGCAAAGATCGACGGCAGGGACGCCGGGATGCGCGCCCGAGAGGTGCAGCTTCTGGAAATCATGATCGACAACATGGGCCGGATGCTTACAAAAGAGGATGTCGCAGACCGGCTTTACACGTTTGAGGAAGCCCCTAGCCTCAATGCCGTCGAACAATTGGTGACGCGGCTCAGGCGCAAGCTTGAAGGGACCCCTTTGGTCATCAAGACGGCCCGTGGTCTAGGCTATATGGCCTATCTCGCGGAAGATGACTGAGACGGGCGGCCATTCGCTTCAGCGCCGGCTGCTGGTGACAATGGCGGCGGGCTTCGCGATCCTCGTCCTGCTGATCTCGGTGCTGCTCTGGACCTACGCGAGGGCCGCCGCGAACCGGTCGCACGACCTGTTGCTGGCGGGCACTGCACTGTCGATCCTTGAGCGCGTGTCTGTCGGTCCCGAAGGGGCCACGGTCGATCTGCCGAGTTCAGCTATGGAAATCCTGTCGCTCAATCCGGTGGACAGAGTGCAGTATAGTGTTTCCCTACCGGATGGGCAGGACCTGACCGGAGAACCGGATCTTCCGGCGCCGTCCGGGCTGACCCCCTCCGCGACGCCGGTTTTCTTCGAAGAAGAGTATCTCGGTGCCGACTTCCGCTTCGTCATTCAATCGCGTCAGCTCAGCGCATCGGAGGGGCGTCAATGGGTCGTGGTCCAGGTCGGGCAGTCCGTCGAGTTGCGCAACGCGCAGCAGCGTTCGTTTTTCGTGACCGGCCTGATCGGGCTTGCAGGTCTTTCGCTCATCGGTCTGGGTTTCGTCTGGGTTGCGATCCGAACCTCGCTGGCTCCTTTGCGTCAGATCGCTGCCGATCTGGCGCAGCGCGAACCGGCCGATCTTGGCACGGTGGTAGGTACGCCTCCCCGGGAAATCAGGGGGCTTTTCGATGCGATCAATGGTTTCATCGAAAGGTTAAGCCGAAGCCGCGCGCTGACCGAGACCTTCATCGCCGATGTCGCCCACCAGACGCGCACCTCGCTGTCCGCCTTGCAGGGTCATTTGTCGCTGGCCGTCGATGCGGATAACACGGAACAGATGCGGTCCCGGCTGGCAAAAGCGGACAGACAGGCGATGCGCACGGTGCGATTGACCAATCAGCTTCTGGCCAACGCAATGGTGATCCACCGATCCGACCGATCCAGCCTTCAACCGGTGGCCTTGAGACCCCTGGTCCGCGACATGCTTGCCGAAACCCTGCGCGACAGCCGCATGCGGCGCATTTCGCTCTCCTTGATCGACGACGGTATCAGGGAGGGTGAGGACATGATCCTCGGGGATCCCGTCTCGATCCGCGAGGCCTTGAGAAACCTGATCGAGAATGCCGTTCGGCACGGTCCACCCGATAACACGGTGACGATTTCCCTGGTCGCATCTCATGCTGTGTTAATTCTGAGCGTCGAGGACGCAGGGCCCGGTATCGCAGAGGCGGACCTGCCGCGTGCGACTGAACGCTTCACCTCTCTGTCGGAAAGCTCAACCGGGTCCGGTCTGGGGCTTTCAATCGTGAAGGCGGTGACAGATGGTCACGGTGCGGATCTGCGACTGGGACGCTCCTCTCTTGGGGGGCTTGGCGTGACGCTGATCTTCAAGCGCCTCATGACGCTTCTTGTGTTGCTGGCCTGGCCGCTATGGGCCAGCGCGCCCGCGCAGGCGGAAACGCTTCTGGTTCATAGCGCGACCGACACCCCGGCAATGACACCTCTGATTGAGGCCTTCGAAGCTCGTATGCCCGGCGTCCAGGTCGAATATGTCGAGTTCCAGACACTCGACCTTTACCGCACGGTTCTGATGGCGGCGGACTCGTCAAGTCCGGACCTGGTCATTTCCTCGGCGATGGATTTGCAGGTCGATCTGGTCAATCGCGGTTTTGCCCGGCGCATTCAGCTTTCTTCCCAGATCGCTCCTCCGTCCTGGTCGGTCTGGCGGTCCGAGGTCTTTGGTTTCACCTTCGAACCCGCCGTGATCATCTACAATAAAGAAACCGTCAGCCGAGACGAGTTACCGCGATCACACCGTGACCTCGCGACTTTCGTGCGCGAGAACGAAGACCGCTTCCGGGGCCGTATCGGGACGTATGACATCGCCCAGTCCGGTATCGGCTACCTTTATGCGACACAGGATAGCCTTCAGGGTCCGCAGGTTCTGCGCCTGTTCGAGATTCTGGGCCGCGCCGACCTGAGGACATATTGCTGCACCTCGGAAATGGTTGAGGCGACGGCGCGTGGCGAACTGGCCTTTGCCTTTAATGCAATCGGGTCCTATGCGGCGGCGGAACTCCAGACCGAGCCCAATCTGGGTTTGCATTTCTTTGATGACTACAACCTGGCTATGACCCGGACCGCCTTTGTCCCGAACGGTGCCCACCGGGCGGACCTGGCCGCGCGCTTCATCGAATTCCTGCTGTCAGGCGACGGTCAAAGGATCATTGCCGAAGAGACACCGCTTATCCCGTTGATCCCGGATCAGAACCAGAAATCGCCAATCGGTCGGGAAATCCAGGAACGTCTCGGGACGTTTCTGCCGATACGGCTGACGCCGGGACTTCTGACCTACCTCGATGAACTCAAGCGAAAGGACTTTCTTTCCGCATGGGAAACCGCGCTGGGGCGGTAGTGGCCGGTCAAATTCTCGCGGCGCGTCTTCAGGAGTGATTTCGTCAGGCTCCGACGGTGACAGAAACTCGAAGATTCGTGTGGCATCCAGCGGTTACGGGATCATCTTGAGGCTCAGGTCGTTCCAGTTCCAGCGTGCGTTGCTGCACCTCGGTTTCAAGCAGTGCCGCACGTTCGAACTGGTGATACGCAAAGCCCGATTGTTCGGTGTTCTGCGCGACCTTGCGCATCAGCGCCTGCGAGATTTTGATCAGCTTCCCGTTCTGCCGTTCGGGCGACTCGGCGGGGTTGATCAGTGAGGTCACCGTTTCATCCCACCTGCTTCCGGCGCGTGATAGAATGCGATCCCGCTCATCGTGTGGTTCACATGCAGGGGACCGATCTGCTCTCCGTAGGTCGAAAACCCTGTCACCCGGTGCGCTTTCAGCACCTGCGATATATGCCTCGCCTGCTGCGACTGTTCCGCTTCGATCCGGCGCAGGATACAATCGCAGCCTATGATGTTCGCGGGTTTCTGCTCGCTGCTGAGGTCATTCAATTCGGTCTCAAGGTGTTGTCCAAGGTCCTGCGGATCAGCGACCGTCAGCACCATGCCTTCGTCGATGGCCGAAAAGAACACCAGTTCCCCGTTGTCGTTGACCTGCTGGATCGCGCGGACATGGTGTTTGTCCCCGATCCGCACCACGACCGGATGGGACGCAAAGGTGAAACGATCCAACTGGTTGGGATCCTTGCCCACCAGTCGCGCATATTCCCGCGCGGCGGGTTCGGCGTTGATCTCCTTGACGATGCGCCGCGTAGGGTCTGCCTCGGTCACCACCATCTGAACCTCGCCCGGCACCAGGTGGTCAAGGCTGAAGACATGTGTGCGGTGGCTGCTGCGGGCCAGCGTCAGTACTGCCGAATTCCCGGCCGCCTTTCCGTTCAAAGCCACCAGCGTTTTTCGGTAGTCCGACCCATCACCAGCAGATCCGCCAAAAACAGGAAAGTTGCGCATCGCCGGCGAGATCGTGGCGGTCAGCGTATCCTCGCCCAACGACAGACCGTCGACGACGAGAAACGCAAAGCTCTCGGCCATGTCAGGGGTCCGGTCCAGCAAAGACGTGCGTTTCAGGGTGATCCGGTCGATGGTCGCCTGCACATCCAGTTCCTGGATGTCCTCGATCAACAGCGAGGTGGTGACAAAACCATCCGATGGAAAGCCGATCCCGACGATCAGGTTTTCTTCGTACCCATTGGCACCCAGTTCTCCGGCAGTGGTACATGCCACCACATCGGTGTCAGGATAGAAAGTTTCCGCCTCGGCGACGACTGCGGCAAAATCCGCATGCGGGCTCACGAATAACATGATCAGGCTGAAGGGTTCAGATCCAAGCTCGGATGCGAGCGCACTAATCGGGGCCGATGTCGTTGCGCCCACCTGTGCCGTGCGCAGAATCCCGGAGGGATCTGCATTTGATGCACCGTCAGATACCTCTGACAACAATTCAGATGCCATCCCTTAACATGCTCCTCCCCGAGCAGGTTGGAACCGTCATTCCGGTGTTGGCAGGTCCTTGGCATAGCGCGCATCCTGCGCCACGAGCACCGCTTGGGTGCGGCTTTGAACCCCGAGTTTGCGCATGATGGCGGTGACATGCGCCTTAACGGTGGTTTCCGCGATCGAAAGGTCAAAGGCGATTTGCTTGTTCAGCTTTCCTTCGCAGATCAGTTCCAGGATGCGGGCCTGTTGGTTGGTCAGCGACGACAGGCGCGTGAGGTTTTCATGACGGCCTTCGCTGCCCCGTCCTTCAACATAGCCGGCTGGCTTGTAGACGTTGCCAGCGGCAATCGCGTTCAACGCATCGCGGAATACCGACCGGGGCGAATGTTTCGGCACGAAACCCCGCGCACCCGCGACGATGGCATTTCCGATTATGGAATTTTCGGCCATCGAAGAGACGATGATGATCGGAACCTCTTCAGCCGCCCGCCCAAGGCGCATCAGACCGTCAAACCCGTTCACATCCGGCAGGTTGAGATCCAGCAGAATAAGCGCAGGTGGCGGTGCACCCTTTATCGTCTTCAGCGCCGCGTCGAGGCTGTTGGCAGTCGCCACGTCCGCGAAGTTGCCGACCGACCTCAACGTCAGTTCCAGCGCGTCACAGAATAGCGGATGATCGTCAACGACAAGCGCCCAGCCCTGCAGCGTGCCGGCCGAAGCCAAATTCGGAGTGTGCGTGGGTCTGGTCAACATGCACCGAGTTTAGCCCGCATCCGACCGCCCCGCCATTAGGCAAAAGGTACTAGGCACAAAAAGCGCCCCCGAAAACGGATTCCGGGGGCGCGATGAATGTTTGGTCCAGATCAGTTGGCTGAAGCCAGTTGCTCAGGCAGGCGGAAGGTCCAGAGGGTGCCACCCTGGTTGAGGTAGTTCACCTTCTTGGCCACTTCACCACCCCAGAGCGGCACAGCACCACCCCACCCGGAGATCACGGTCACATATTGCTCGCCGTCCTGTTCCCAGGTGATCGGCTGGCCGACGATGCCGGACCCGGTCTGGAACGACCACAATTCTTCACCGGTCTCATCGTCAAAGGCGATGAACTTGCCTTCGGGCGTGCCAGTGAACACCAGGCCGCCTGCGGTCGTCATCACACCACCCCACAGCGGGGCATCGTTCTTGTACTCCCACTTGATCTCGCCCGTGTCGGGGTCGATCGCCTTGAGACTGCCGATGTGGTCCTCATAGTTCGGTTTGATGGTAAAACCGGAGCCGAGATACGCAGCACCCTTCTTGTAGGTGATCGGCTCGTTCCAGATGTCCATGCCCCATTCATTGGACGGTACATAGAACAGGCCCGTGACCGGCGAATGTGCCATCGGCATCCAGTTCTTGCCACCCAGGAAGGACGGAGAGGCAAAGACCACTTCGCCCTTCTTGCCGTCCGCCGCAGACGAAGGATCGCCCGGACGGCCCTCCTCGTTATAGATCGGGCGTCCGTTATCGTCGATGCCACTGGCCCAGGAGATATCCTTGACGAAGGGGGTTGCCGAAACGAATGCGCCGTCTTCGCGGTTCAGAACGTAGAAGTATCCGTTCCGGTCAGCGGTCGCATAACGCTGGTTTCCTTCACGGTCGGTATAGGCAACAACCTCGTTGACGCCGTCATAGTCCCAGCCCTCGCGCGGGGTGGTCTGAAAGTGCCATTTGATCTCGCCCGTTGCCGGGTCGATCCCGAGACGCGACGCCGCATAGAGGTTATCGCCTGAGCCGTCGTTTTTCTGACCCGCGTCGCGCAGCCACGAGTTCCACGGCGCGGGGTTGCCGGTGCCGAAGACCAGCGTATCGGTATCCGCGTCATAGGAACCGCCCAGCCAGGTCGCGCCGCCACCGGTTTTCCACATGTCGCCGGGCCAGGTCGCGTTCAGCGTGCCGGTCATCGTGCTCTCTTCGCCATTGAGCGTGCCCATGTGACCTTCGATCACCGGACGCTCCCAGACCATTTCACCGGTTTCCGCGTCACGGGCCTGCACCGACCCGACGATTCCGAACTCACCGCCCGAGTTGCCCGTCACGACCAGACCGTTCACGATCAGCGGCGCGGCGGTGTAGCTGTAACCGGCCTTGTAATCCGCGATCTTCTTGTTCCATACCGTATCGCCCGTCTTGGCGTTCAACGCGACAATGCGTGCATCCAGCGTTCCGAAATAGATGTTCTCGCCATAGAGCGCCGCACCGCGGTTGACGACGTCACAGCAGGGCAAGATGCCCTCCGGCAGCCGCGCGTCGTACTGCCAAAGCTCCTCGCCGGTTTTGACGTCGATGGCATAAAGCCGCGAATAGGACCCGGTGATATACATGATACCGTCATGCACCAGCGGCTGGGTTTCCTGACCACGCTGCTTTTCACCGCCCAGCGAGAAGGCCCAGGCGGGAACGAGGTTCTTCACGTTCTCCTTGTTCAGCGTGTCGAGCGGAGAATGCCGTTGCAGGTGGCGACCCATGCCATTCGTCAATACGTCGCCAGTAGACGCGGTATCATTGGCCAGCATTTCTTCGGTAACGCCCGCGCCATGCGCATCCGCAAAGGCGGATGTCGCCAGCAGGCCGACAACGGCTGCAATTATGAATTTGTTCATTTTTTCTCCTCCCAAAAGCCCCATGCTGGGCATTAGACGCAAAGCGCGCCGCAAGAATGGCGCGAACTCCATCGCAGATACTATTCGCGGAAAAGGTCAGGATAGGTATTGCACAATGGTAGTAGGTTCGGCCTGCGACTTAAGTCGCGCATCAGCGCGCGCAGTTTGCGGCTATTGTGACACCGGCAGGAGCCTGAAAGATGACACTTCATCACGCCACCGATCTGCCAACGCACAGGACCGCCGCCCTTGCCCAGAGCTACGGGCCGTTTCGGGTTATCCCCGATCACATCGCCACGGGCGCAATAACAGCCCCGACCCCCTGGCAGGAGCGATCCGCATGAAAGCTTCGAGAATCCTGGGTTGCCTTCTGGCCCTTTTCACAACACTGGGCGTCGCCAATGCCGAGATCCCGAAACTACGAATTTCGGTCCTGAAATTCGGTACTGTCAATTGGGAGTTGGACACGATCCGACACCACGGGTTCGACACGGCCGAGGGCTTTGAACTCGATGTACAGGGCGCGGCTAGCAGCTCTGCGGCCCGGATCGCCTTTCAGGGCGGACAGGCGGACGTCATCGTTTCGGATTGGCTCTGGGTCGCACGGCAACGGGCGGCAGGCAGGGACATGGTATTCATTCCATACTCGAAGGCCGTTGGCGGACTGCTGGTGTCCCAGGACAGCGACGTACGGACCTTGGCCGATCTGAAGGGCGGCAAGGTTGGAATTGCGGGCGGGCCGCTCGACAAAAGCTGGCTGATCCTGCGGGCCTATTCAAAGCAGACTTTCGGATTTGACCTGAAGGCGGAAAGCGAACAGGTCTTTGGTGCGCCGCCACTGATCTTCAAGGCGGCGCTGGATGGTGATCTCGCAGGTGCGATCAACTTCTGGCATTTCATGGCCAAGATGGAGACCGCGGGTATGCGCAAACTGATCGACATATCCGATGCTGCGCGCGATCTGGGTCTCGACCCGGAAACGCCACTGCTGGGCTATGTCGTCAAGGGTGATCTGCTGCGCGACGCTCCCGGTCTGGTCCATGGCCTTGCCCGGGCATCGCGCACGGCCAAGGATGTGCTGGCGCGTGATGACGCCGAATGGGACCGGCTGCGCGATCGCATGAATGCCAAATCCGATGCGGAGTTCGACGCTCTCAAGGCCGGGTTTCGCGCAGGCATCCCCATATCGCAGACCGTCGACAGGGACGCCGCCGCGCGGATGTTGGAACTGATGCATGATCTCGGGGGTAGGGACCTTCTGGGTCAGGCCAGCACCCTGCCGGACGGCGTCTTCCTCGATCCTGAAACGCCCGGTTAAATCCAGTTGAGCCCTGCTGCCTTCACCTTGCTGGACCTGAAACTGACCGGGCTTGCCTTGCAGAGGAGTCCGATCCTGCAAGACATCCATCTACAGCTTCAGAAAGGCGAAACTCTCGCGCTGGTTGGACCTTCGGGGATTGGAAAAACCTCATTGTTGCGGGTCATCGCCGGGCTGAACTCCGATTTCGACGGGCATTGCCACCTGCAGGGCACCTGCGCCGTGGTGTTTCAGGAACCAACGCTGCTGCCTTGGCTCGACGTTCTGCGCAACATTTGCGTGACCACAGGTGCAACCGCCGCGCAGGCGCGCAAGGCACTCCAAGAAGTCGGACTGGCCGGCCGGGAACGGGATTTTCCCGACCAGCTGTCGCTGGGACAGCAACGCCGCCTGGCCCTCGCCCGCGCCTTTTCGGTCAGACCAGACCTGTTGTTGCTGGATGAACCCTTCGTCTCACTCGATCCGGAGACGGCGGAAGGGATGATGCAGCTACTTGCGCGGATCAAGGCGGATCACGGGCTTACCACGATCATGGTCACCCATGTCGCGGCCGAAGCCCGCAAACTGGCCAGCCGTATCGTGACCTTGGGCGGCAGCCCTGCACGGCTTGTCAGCGACGTTCAGAACAATGGCGCGTATTTCCAGTCATCGGCATCCGGCGTGACCTCATCCAGGTCATAACCAGCGGTTTGAAGCCGCTGCGCAATTTCCAGCCCCTCGCCCGCAGCCTCATCCACCAGCTTGCGCCCCAGCGCCTCGTCCCGGGTCACACCGTGGCCGCGCATCAGTGCGATGCCATAGTTGAACTTGCCCACAGGATCCCCGGCCTCTGCCGCGCGGCGGTCCCATTCGGCGGCAGCGTCAGGGTCGTAGGCCCCGCCCAGACCGTTATTGTCAAGCTGGCTCATCCAGGTCATGGCACCCGTGTAGCCGTCATTCGCGCAGTTGCGGAACAGCGTTCGGGCAGAGATATGGTCGCCCGATTTGGTCAGGGCATAACCCATCGAACAAATCACCATGCCAGTTTCGCCTTTCTCGGCGCGCTCCAGCATGTTTTGCCAGGTCATTTCATCGGGGTTAAGCGTGCCAAAGCCATCGGCCAGACCAGTGCTGGCGGTCATGACACCAAGAAGCAAAGCGGATAAGATCTGTTTCATGCCATATCCTAGCATGTTCGGGAGCGCATGGCGATCAGGTCTTTCGTCCTATACGCGTGCGCGCCGGGTCATAACCCAGCAGCGCCGCCCCGGTGAAGACAAGCGCGGCAAGACAGGTCCACCCCAGAGCCGCGCCATTGAACTGTAGATACAGCGCGAAACGGATCAGTTCGACCGCATGGGTAAAGGGATTCACCGCACAGATGTCATGCAGCAGCTCCGAGCTTTCCGCCATCTTCCACAGCGGGTAAAGCGCGGACGAAAGAAAGAACATCGGGAAGATGACAAAATTCATAACCCCTGCAAAATTCTCCAGTTGCTTGATAAGGCTCGACAGCACCAACCCCAGCGCCCCAAGCATCAGCCCGGCCACCAGCAACGCGGGCAGCACGGCCACATAGCCCCAGCCCGGCATGGTGATTCCGAAAACCGCCGCGACGGCGAGAAAGGCATAGACCTGAAGGATCGAGATCATGGTAGACCCCACCAGTTTGCAGAACAGCAGCCAGCCCCGCGGCAGAGGCGACGTCAGCAACAGCTTCATCGACCCCATCTCGCGGTCATAGACCAGCGACAGCGACGATTGCATGCCGTTGAAGAGCAGGATCATCCCGCACAGACCCGGCACGATATACGTCTCGTAGGTAATGTAGGTCTGATAGGGCGGGATGATGCTGAGGCCGAGAGCGGCACGGAACCCGGCGGCAAAGACCAGCAGCCAGACCAGCGGGCGCACAAGGGCGGCGATGAACCGCTCGCGCTGGTGGATGAACCGCAGCGCCTCGCGCAACACGATGGCGCGGAGCGATGTCAGATAGGCCGTCAAGCCGCCGCCCCTGTCAGCGTCAGGAACCGCTCGTGCAACGTCATGTCACCCGCAACGTCACGGGCCGTGCCCCGGCTCAGGACACGGGCACGGTGCAGAATGATCAGATCGTCCATTGGCTGCACCTCGTCCGTCAGATGCGTGGCCCAGAGAATGGTCTTGCCGCCCTCGGCCAGCCGATGCGCATGCGCTGTAATCGACGCCCGCGCCGCAGCATCAAGGCCCACGGTGGGCTCGTCCAGCAACAGGACCGCAGGATCATGCAACAAAGCCCGCGCCAATTCGGTGCGCCGCCGGTGCCCGCCGTTCAGCGCGCGCGCCTTTTCGCCTGCGCGATCCCGCATCTCCAGCTGGTCGAGTGCCACGTCAATGCGGGCGCCGACGGCACGCCCGGACAAGCCCTGCAGAGCTGCGAAATAACTCAGGTTCTGGCGGACTGTCAGATCAAGGTCCAGCGTGCTTTGCTGAAACACGATCCCAAGGTCGGCCAATGCGGCACGCCGTGCGCGGGCGAGATCATGACCGGCAATTTCGATTTTCCCACCGGGTGCCACAAGGAGCCGCGTCAACAAACCGAACAACGTGGACTTGCCCGCACCGTTAGGTCCGAGCAACGCACAGAACCGACCCGCCCCAACCTCGAACGACACGTCCTCCAGCGCCTGTTTTGCGCCATAGGAATAATTGAGATCGCAAGCGCGCAGCCCGGTCACTTGATGGTGATTTCCAGGCGTTGAGTCTCACCTGTCGTGCCGGGAATCTTGATGTGATAAGACCCGGGCTTGATCGCGACAAAGCCGATTTCCATCTCGCCCGCCTCGTCGAATTCGATACTGTCGAGGCCAAGCGGGCGGATCTCCAGCCCTTCCACCACAATCTCGTCGATCCAGATCGCGCGAAAGAACTCCGGCCCGACAAGCGCCAGTTCCTGACTGCCGTCGCCCTGAATTTCGAATTCATAATATGTGCCGGATTTCAGCTCCCACGCCCCCTCTGACGCAATGGGTTCGCCCGCCGACAGGATGATGGGCGGCAAGTCCTCCTTGTTGCTGCCCGACAACAGCCCCGCCGCACCAAAGCTCGGTGCGTCGTCGTCATCAGCCAGAATGGTGGTGGGAAAAGCCAGAGCCAGAATGGTAGCCAAAGTCGCAAAGCGCATCTCGATATCCTTTCAAATCAGTTGGTCGGGCGGAAGGCAGCACCCCAAGGGAAACGCCCTACCTTGATGGATTTGATCGCCTCACGAGAGGCCACGTCGATCACCGTCACGTCGCCCGACACACCGTTGGTGGTGAACAGCTGCGACCGATCCGCGTTGAAGTCCATGTGCCAGACCCGGCGGCCCACGAGAATGTACTCCTCGACCTCATAGGTTTCGGCATTGACCACCGCGACATGGTTCGACGGCCCAAGCGCGACAAAAGCGTGCGTGTCACCCGCGGTAAACTCGAAGCCTACGGGTTGAACGCGGTCAGGATGGACGCCCTGAACGGCGAATTCGATCTTGGCCTTCTCGGACTGATCCGCCACGTCGAATACCGTGATTGTCCCCCCGATTTCGGAGCTGACCCACATTTCGGTTCCGTCCTTGACGAACTCCGCATGGCGCGGGCGGCTGTCGACCAGCGTATTGGCAAAAAGCTTTTGCGTCTCCGTGTCGATCCAGTGCGCCATGTTGGTGGTCTCTGATGTGGTTATGGCGATCTTGCCGTCAGGCGACACCGCCATGCCCTCGGGCTCCACGCCCACGTCGATCTGCGCGATCACCTTGCGGGTCTCGGTATCGACCACCGTGGTTATCGCGTCATCCTCGTTGGCAATATAGAGGTGGCGATCATTGGGATGCAGCACGAACTGCTCCGGGTCGTCGCCCGACGGCAGATCGTTTAGGATTTCGCCAGTCTCCGGGTCCATCACCTGTACCGCATTGCTGTCGGATGCGCAGATATAGACCCGGCTATAATCCTTGGAAAAGATGATCCCGCGCGGTCTTTCTCCGGTTTCGTAGGTCTGGACGACCTCCAGCGTCTCGGTCGAAATCACAGAGATCGTGTCGTCCTTTTCATTGGTGACCCAGATTTCACCAGCATGGGCGGCAGGGGCCATGAGGGCAAGTGCAACGGCAATTCTGATCATTCGAAAACCTCGCATGTGCTTTCCGGGCGGTCGAGACCCAGACTGTCCATTTCATTGACCCGATGCAGAAACCCCTCAAGCGGGGCCTGCGCGACCAGCGCACGCGGATGCGCCACGGCGATGGGCTGGCGCAGTTGACCGTTCCAGTCGCGATAGGTCAGGGGACGCCCCTTGAAGCCCGCCAGTTCAAATTCATCAGACAGGATATAGCCGCGCAGGGTGTCGACATCGCTGGCGTTGGTACGGGTAACCGCCTCGCCCAGCGTGCGCAGGGCGGCCCATGCGGCGTAGTCCTGCGCGTTCATCTCGCGCCCGTTCCGTTCGGTGAATCGCGACTGCAACTGGGCGGCGCCCCATTGTTCGATCACCGGCGACCAGGAGACCGCACTCAGTCCTTCGGATCCCACAACGGGACGCGCCGCCCAGGTGTTGTATAGAACATAACGCCCGAAATCATGGACTTCGTCGGCCAGGATCAGCGCATCGTAATCGCCAAAGTCCTGGGTAAACAGCGGCACCTCCTGTGCCGCGTTGCGCCGCATGTCGGCGTCAAAGACCCACGACTTTTCGCCTTTCAGACGAAGCCCGAACTTGGTCAGGGACCGCCGCATCGCCTCGGCATAGCTCTGGTCGGCGGCATGGGTGCCGACGATCATCACCAGATCCGTCCAGCGTTTCTGAACCAAGAGCTGCGCCAGCGCATCGGTGCGCATCGCGTCCGAGGCACCGGTATGAAGCACATTGGCGCGGCAATCGCCACTGCGAAGATCGGGATCACCGGCAGATACATTGAACAGCAGCGCCCCGCGCGCTTCGGGCAGATCGGCAATGCCCAGCATTTCCGCGGCGCTGGCATCTATCACCAGATAGGGCGTAACCCCCAACATCTCGCGCGCGACCGGCAAAGGGTCCTCTCCCTCGGCCACGGCAGCGGTGATCAGCTCATAGGTCTGGCCCAGAAACTTGCCGGTGGTCCGGTTGTCCTCCAACCCGGTGCGTGCGCCTGCAAGGCCGCTGTCCTCGGGAACCGGATCGAGATTCGACAGAGTTGGCGGCCTTGGCTGGGCGATCGTCAGATAGCCAACCGTCAGGCTCGTCTCTGCGCAAAGGAGAGCCGGAGTTAGCGTTGCTATCGCCATCAAAACTAATCGACGAAAGAGGTTTGATCGTATCATGAAGCCAGAATAGTCAGACCGTGGGACTTGTCTCTAGGACGTTGGTCTCGTTTTGATCGAGACACAACCAAAGTCCAATATCGCCCTGCCCCTCCTGTACCTTAGGAAG
This sequence comes from Sulfitobacter sp. THAF37, assembly GCF_009363555.1. Lineage (NCBI taxonomy): Bacteria > Pseudomonadati > Pseudomonadota > Alphaproteobacteria > Rhodobacterales > Roseobacteraceae > Sulfitobacter > Sulfitobacter sp. THAF37. The sequence continues at coordinate 111,971 of NZ_CP045374.1, read as the reverse complement.
GTGGCAACAAATATGGCACAGGGAATCGCGATATGACGGGTACATTTGGAAGATCACTTGCTCTGGGCACGGCTCTGGCCGCTGCCGCCACTCTGGTTCTGGCACATGGTGACGTGGCGCCACAAGCCGTGGACACAACCGGTCTGCCTGAGGTGGGCGAGGACTGGCTGACCGAAAACCCCTATCGCGCGGACAAGGTCGGTGAAGATGTCTGGCTGCGCGCGATCGAGATTGGCGCATCGGGATACAACCAGAACTGCGCACGCTGCCACGGTCTCGAAGCGGTTTCGGGCGGGCTGGCACCCGACCTGCGGTACCTTGAGGCAGAAGAATACGGCGACGAATGGTATGCCGAGCGTTTCCGCGATGGATACACCCAGAACGGCATCACCAAGATGCCCGCCTTTGGCGAGCTGCTGGGCCAGGAAGCTGCCTGGGCGATCCGGACCTATGTCGAAGCCCGGCCTGATGAAGGCGCGCTCGATGACTACACGGACGAACTCAAGGGCCTGCGGGATCAGATTGCCGGATATGCCACCGACGCGTCCGGTGCCGACCAGGATGCCCTTGTCGCCCGGCTGAGCGAGATTGCAGCCGAGGTGGAAACCGGGTCCGGCGCACCGGTAGCCGACAGTGTCGCCTACCGCGCGGCTTACCTGATTGATGGCACACCCGAAGGCTACAAGGCGGCTGAAGAGGCATTGACGATTGGTCTGTCCGCTGCACACTAGGTTCATGGCCAAACGCATTCTTCCGACCCTTTCGCTGGTTCTGAGCCTGCTCCTGACGGGGCAGGCCCAGGCGGCTGACCCCTGTGCGGATTACGTCCCGCAAGCCAAGCCGCAGAATGTCGGACGCGACATCGTCGGCCAGGAACTCGACCAGATCGTCGAGCAGGGCCATATGCTCTTTGCCGTCTACGAGGATTATCCGCCCTATTCCTGGCAGGACGGCAGCACGCCGCGTGGCGTCGATGTCGACATCGCGCGCCTGATCGCCGAGGACCTGGGTGTCGAGGCACGGTTCAACTTTGTCGCCGCGGGCGAAAACCTGGACGCCGACCTGCGCAACAATATCTGGAAAGGCGCGCTGATCGGCGGTCGCATCTCCAATGTGATGATGCGCGTGCCCTACGACAGCGCCTTCAAGTGCCGGGTCGAACAGGTCGTGTTTACCGGCCAATACGCGGGCGAAAGCATCGCGATTGCCTATTCAAAAGCAGACTATCCCGAAGACAAGCCAGTCCCCGCCTATTTCCGGTTCGACCTCGTCGGGGTCGAGAACGACTCGATCTCTGACTTCTACCTCTCGGGCTTTGTTGGCGGTCAGCTGCGCGCGAACATCCGCCGCTACCCGTCCACAGGCGCCGCGATGGGGGCACTGGACGCGGGCGACGTCAAGGCCGTGATGGGGCCGCTGGCAGAGCTTGAGTATGGCCTGACCGACACAACCGCCGTTCATCAGCCACCACTGGCCGGTTTTGCAGTCAGCCGCTGGACACTGGGCGTGGCCGTCAACTTCCGCTACCGGCCATTGTCCTACGCCGTGGACGACGCGATTTTCGCCGCGCTTCAGGACGGACGCATCGCCGCGATTTACGCCAGCTATGGCCTCAGCCACAGCGCACCCGAACGATGATGACCTCGGTCTGACATACCGGACCCGCATGTCTCGGTCGATTATCGCGCTCATCTGAAAAGGCGATGACCGGCCACACGGTCATTGCACCAAACGAGAGACTCTCCCGGCAACTGGATTGGGGCGGAATGATCTCCGCCCCATTTTTTTGGGCAACGCCCGGTCAGAGAGAGGTCAGATCGCCTTGCCAGTCGACGAGCGTGACGCGCCGCACACCCGCCGCCTGACGAACCTGCCGGATCAGGGGCATATCCGCCAGCACCAACGCGGTGGACAATGCGTCGGCCATTGCGGCGCTGTCCGCCTCCACGGAAACGGTAGACCAGCGCGGCTGTCGTGTGGGGTGCACGATGTGACCGCCGCCCCCAAGGGGGGTTGCCAGCGGGCTTGAGGTTGCAATGGCACCCCGGTTCAGCCTGCGCGTCGCCAGCAAGCCATACTGCGGGTCTTCCACGCCCAGGCGCCAGTCGCCGCCGGTGGCGCGATATTCACCGATGTTGACCAGGGCGTTCTGGAATCCTGCACGTGCCAGTGCATCCGCCACGGCATCTGTTGCGAAGCCTTGCGCGATCCCGTTGAAGGTGAGAGCTTGTCCCGGTGCCAGACGGATCCTGTCCATGTCGAATGAAAGCCGGCCCCAGCCGACCAGATCGAATGCACCCTCCGGATCGTCGCCCGCGGCCATGGCGCGCCATACCGGTTGCACCGTCGGATCGAACAGACCTCCGGTCATCCGGTGCGCCGTATCAGCCAGGCCGAAAAGCCTCCTTAAAGGTGCCGAAGGCCGCAGATGCCCTTGCCGGTTCAGGCGAACCAGTTCTGAGCTGGGCAGGAACAGGGAAAAGCGCTGCTCCATCTCCCTCACGATCCGCTGCGTCCGATGCAGCGCCGCTTGCACAGCCTCATCGGGCCCGAACAACGTGATCGCCACCTCGGCGCCAAATGCCCGGCCCTGCCAACTATGCGAATGGCCAAGCGCCGGTGTCGCGGCGAAGGCTGCGGAAATGGTCAGAAAACGCCTGCGGTTCATTTTCATTCTGCCGCCAACTCCCGTCCACGCCCTTTGGCGGCCAGCACCAGCGGCACGCAACGGGCGGGATCATCATGGATAGCCACGCAATCAAGGCATTGGAAACACTCCGAATACTGGATTTCCCCGGTCTTCTTGATCGCCCCGTAGTTGCATTTGACCCGGCACAACTGGCAGGGCGACCCGCAGTCTGCCCTGCGCGCGATCCAGTCGCGGCCACGGATCAGCCCACCGATCGCCATCACGGCTCCCAGCGGGCACAGATAACGGCAGAAGCCCTTGAACAGCACCATTGAGAACAGCAGCAACGCCACCGCATAGGCCACGTAATACCATTCGCGCACGAAATAAGTGGTTATGGCGGTCTTGAACGGTTCCACCTCGATCGCCTTGTCAAGCGCGGCGGGCGCGCCGAACAGCAGCACCACCAGACCGGCCAACACCCCATACTTCAACAGCTTCAGCCGCGCATCCCAGACGCCCCGCGGTTTGATCACCGGCAGGCGCAGCAACCGGCCCAGATGATGGGCAAATTCCTGCATCGCCCCGAACGGGCACAGCCAACCGCAAAACAGCCCCCTGCCCCACAGCACAAAACCCACAATCGTCACCGCCCAGATCAGCAATGAGAACGGATCGTAAAGCAGGAAGGCAAGACTGCCGCCGTCCAGCGCGGTCCGTGCCACGGCAAGGGGTGTCGCGATGGAAAGTTGTCCCTGCCCCCACCAGCCGATGAAACCCAGCACCACCGCCAACACCCCCAACCGGAACGGTGTGAAGAACCGATGCCCCGCCAGCCGGTTCATGCCGAACAGCAGTAGCCCAATGAGCCCCGCAAGGAACACCGTCAGCGCAACCAGATCAACCGCGCGATTGCGCAGCGCTTCGACCCAGGGCGGGGCGGGCTTGATGACCTCCGGACGGGAATAGAACCGCTCTGGCACACGGTGGGTGGAGGTCAGGGTGACCGAGCCTATCTCAGGCTGAAAGCTTCCGTGTTCGCGCAGCGCGTCTATCTTGAGCGTCCATTCCGATGTCGGATCGAATCCCAGCCGCCGGTCCGTCCGCAGGATCAGCGCGGCGCCGTCATGCAAGGCTTCGGGCAGATCGTCGTTCAGGTCGACATAAATATCGCTGTCCCGAAAGGCGATGGGAAACCCCCCCTGTTCGGCGCTGATCAGGTCGGGTGATGTGTTGCGCACGAAATCTTCGGTCACCAGCCCGTGTCGGCCCGTCTCGATCAGCAGCACGGGTTCGTCGGTGTCGGAAATCTCCAGAAAGTTCTGCAACTCTTCGAACGCGCCATCGCTCAGCACCGCCCGCGCGATCGAGGGCGCGCCGATGTCGATCACCCATAGATCGAGGTAAGGTGCCTCTGGCGCCTCTTTCGCCTCTGGATCGTCGTCTTCCCACAACGTGCCCGCAAAGGCTGCGTCAACTTCGGCATTGCTCACAATCTTGCGTGTGGCAATGCCCTCGGCCACCAGATCGTCCCAGCTCAGCGTCTCCCGGTAGTCGCGGTCGGGATAGGCAGGCGGACCGGTGGAAACACCGCTCATTTTTTCGCGTGCGACCTGCAGTGTCGCGGCCAGAATGCTTTCGTGCGCGATCCGAACAGATGCCGTGCCCTTTGTCACTCCGTCGAGATAGACCAGCGCCGATCCTTCGGCAGCACCGCCATAGGGCGACCCCACGACCAGCGTGTCGGAAATAGAATGTCCGCGGTATTGCTTGAAGTAGTCATAGAACAACTTCTCCGGCAGACCCGAGACAAAGATCGGTTCGTTATGCGAAATCAGCTGGACGTCAAGAAACCTGCCATCGAGATCAAGCACCACCAGCATGTTGATCGAAGCCCCGGAAAAACCCGGGAGCGGCGCCATCGGCTCGGTCTCAAAGACATAGCCCGCCTCGGCGCCCCCTGAATTCAGCAACTGCCAGACACCCTTGTCATTGATCCGTTCGCCCAGGCTCATGGGCGGTACGATATAGGGTTCCAGAACGTCGCGCGGCAAGGGACCATCCTGCGCGGCAGCGATGCCCGCGCACCATAGCAGCCCCGCCAGCAGCACCGCGGTTATCTTTCCCAAGACCTTCATCATCGGTAGCCTATGCCGAGCCAGCGCCCCGCCCTATGCGACCTTGGTCTGAACCTTGGTAATACTTCTGTGCGGTCGGCGCGGTTCCATGCAAGGCTGACAGCCGACATGAACCGCACGCCCGCCGATATCAAAGCAGTGAGCCTGTCGCTGGTCGGCTTCGCCGCCCTGTGGTGGATTGCGGCGTGGCTTGGGGATGACCCCGCCGTGCTGCCTGACCCGGCAGAAGTCTGGCAGATCTTTCTGAAGGAAACCGCGTCCGGGGTTCTGCCGCATCATTTCACCGCCACCCTTCTGCGCGTCGCAGCGGCGTTCTTGCTGGCCTTGGGCATTGGCATCGTCCTCGGGATCGCAATGGGGGCCAACGCCCGGGTCAACCGATGGCTGTCAACCTGGGTCGTGCTTCTGTTGAACATCCCGGCGTTGGTGGTGATCGTGCTTTGCTACCTGTGGATCGGCCTTAACGAGGTGGCCGCAATCACAGCGGTCGCACTGAACAAGACAGCGATGGTCGCCGTATCCCTGCGGGAGGGGATGCATGCGCTGGATCCGAAAGTGCGCGACATGGCGCAGGTTTTCCGAATGGCGCCCCTGACGCGGCTGCGCTACATCATCCTGCCGCAACTCTGGCCCTACTTCGCGGCCTCGGTGCGCAACGGGCTGGCAATCATATGGAAAATCGTGCTGGTGGTGGAATTCCTGGGTCGCAGCAATGGCATCGGCTTTCAGATCCACCTCTATTTCCAACTTTTCGAGACCGGTTACGTGCTGGCCTATGCGCTTAGCTTCGTGGCCTTCATGCTCCTTCTCGAAGTGACCCTGATCAGCACGATAGAAACCCGCGCCACCCGCTGGCGACTGGGGACCGCAGCACGGAAGAGCTAGTAAAGCAGCGCACAGCCCAGGGTGCGTTCCATCGCGGCGACAAGTTCATCCACAGTCTCTGCGTCCACATATTCCCCGCCGGTTTCGGTGGCGAGGCATTCAGCGATACTGATCGTCTTGTTGTAGCCGCTCACGCCCTGGCTGTCCCAACCGAAATGTTCGCCCCGCACCTTGAAACCGATCACATGCACCGTGGTCGCCACACCCTCGGCGGCAATTTCGGTTGCAAGCCTGCAGGGCTGTCCGCCGCAGGTTTCCTTGCCGTCGGTCACCAGCACGATGGTTGCCGGTTTGCGGGTGTGATCTAGGGTTCGCGCCGCGAGGCCGACCGCGTCGGTCAGGGCGGTCCTGCCCTCGGGCTGCAACCCTTCGATGGCATCAATGATGGATGACGCGGCATCCGGACGAGGGGCAAACTTCAGGTCTATGCCGGAACAGACCTCCGTCGCCGCGCCCGGCCCGTAAATGATGAGCCCGATCCGCCGGTTCGGGGCAATCTGCGGCATGACCGAACGCATCGCACGGCGGGCATCAAAGATGCGCGGTTCCCCGATCTGGTTGAACCCGGTCTCGGCCATCGACCCGGATCCGTCAAAGACGATCATCGCATCCTCTGTACAATCCGCAACGAGCGGGGCCGCCACAAGTGACAGCGCCGCAGCCGCAGAAACCGTCCGCACCCAGACACCGGAAAACACCATGACCTTGCCACTCCCGCTACCCCCGATAGACGTACTCGGGTGCTGAAACCGCGTGTATGTCCTGCTCCAGCAGCGCATCCAGCACCGCACGGCCTTCGGACTTGCGGCAGACCGGATCTGGGGCCGCAGCATTGCCCAGGATCGCCATCGCCTGACAGCGGCAACCGCCGAAATCTATATCCCGACGTTCACAGGCCTGACACAGATCCGGCAACCAGTCGGTGCCACGATAGGCGTTGAACGCAGGGCTGTTGTACCAGAGTTCCGAAAGCGACTGGTTCAGCACTGTATCGAATGTCAGATGCGGGATCGTTTCGGCCGCGTGACAGGGCAGAACCGTACCATCCGGCGTGACGTTCAGGCCCGTGGAGCCCCAGCCATTCATGCAAGCCTTGGGAAAGTCGGAATAATAGTCCGGCGGCACGAAGTCGATCACCAGTTCGCCGCGCAATTCTTCCACGGCTTTCGCCACCGTCACCTTCGCCGCATCGACCTGCGCCCGGCTTGGCTGCAGTTGTGCGCGATTGACCAGCGCCCAGCCCTGGAACTGCACGCAAGCAATTTCGATCCGCCGCGCGCCAAGGCGCTGCGCCATCCGGATCGTGGCGGGCAGATCGTCGAGATTTGCCCGGTGCATCACGGCATTCAGGGTCAACGGAAAGCCGATGTCGGCAATCACCTCGGCCACATGCATCTTGCGGTCAAAACCACCTTCGTAGCCGCCGATCCGGTCCGCCATCGCGGCGGTGACACCCTGCAGCGACAGCTGCACGTGATCAAGCCCGGCCTCGTCCAGCGCCTTCAGGCGACGTTCCGTCAATCCGATGCCCGAGGTGATCAGGTTTGTATATAGCCCCGCCTCACGCGCAGCCACGACAAGCTCGACCAGGTCGCGCCGCGAGGCAGGCTCTCCCCCGGACAAATGCAGTTGCAGCACACCAAGGGCGGCGGCCTGACGGAACACATCCGCCCAGGCTTCGGTCGAAAGCTCCTTGTCCTTCGCGATCAGCTCGGTCGGGTTCGAGCAATAGGGGCAGGCCAGCGGGCAGCGATGGGTCAGTTCCGCCAACATCGCCATCGGCGGATCAACGCGGTTTGACATGCACCATCCCTTTCTCGACCAAATCCTTGACGAAAGCGATCACGTCGGGTTCGATCACATCCAGCGGCGCGTCATAGACCTGTGCCAAAGCCCGCGAAATGTCCGCAAGGTCGGCGGCGCCGTCCAGTTGCCCCAGCACCGCCACGCCCACCTGATCCAGCATCAAGACGCGCTCAGGGCCCAGCAGGACTTCGGTATCCCGCACCTTGTCGAAATGGGTCCGCACGCCGCGGGGCAGAAAAGGCACATCATCGCGCTGCATCAGCCCAGCCCCTGGCCCGGCTGCCAGCCACCGGGCGGAATGCGCCCCGGTTCGACATAAGCGGACCACAGCGCGTCAAGCTGCGCCCAAAGCACCTCGGTCTTGAAGGTCAGCGCAGCCACGGCGGCGTCCTGATCGGCGCGGGTACGGGCGTTGTCCATCACCCATTGCAGGCCAAAGGCCACGTCCTTCGGGGCTTCGGTCAGACGGTTCCGGAAATAGGACAGGGTATCGGTATTCGCGAAATCATAATGTTCCAGCAGGCCCGCAATACGGTTCTTGTGAATGGCCGGGGCAAACAGCTCGGTCAGTGACGAGGCCACCGCCGGCAGCAGTGGTTCGTCCCGGACGAACCGCACGTAGGCATCCACCGCAAATCGGGTCGCGGGCAGAATGCCGACCTCCGACCGCACGTAATCGGGGTCAAGCCCGACGCCTTCGGCCAGTTTCAGCCACCGTGCGATGCCGCCCTCTCCGGGCGTACGGCCATCGTGATCCTCGATCCGGGAGCGCCAGATGCGGCGCAGGTCGGGGTCATTCACACGCGACATGAAGGCCGCGTCCTTCATCGGGATCCGGGTCTGGTAATAGTAACGGTTGATCACCCAGGCGCGCACCTGATCCGGGGTGCAGCCGCCGGAATGCAGAAGATCGTGAAACGGGTGTTTGTCGTGGTACTGGCGTTCTCCGACGGCGCGCAAGCGGGCCTCGAAATCTGCCGGGCTGTCGGGCGTGTCTGTCACAATGTGATCTCCATCCCGTCACTGGCAATCTCCCAACCGGCCGCCAGCACCGATGCCCGTTCGGGACTGTCAGGCTGCAGAATCGGATTGGTGTTGTTGATGTGGATGTACATCCTGCGACCTGCGATATCTGCCAGCCGCTCAAGACTGCCGAGCGGACCATTCTGCGGCACATGCCCCATCCGCGCCCCGGTCTTTTCGCCGGTACCGGTGCGCTGCATATCGTCGTTGTTCCAGACCGTCCCGTCAAAAAGCAACAGATCGAACCCCTGCAAACGCCGCTTCAGCCAATCGGGGATCGCAGCGCATCCGGGCACATAGGCCACCCGCCGCCCGCCGCTTTCCAGGATCAGACCCACCGTCTGCTCGCCAACCTCTTCAAGGTTCAACTCATCACCTTCAAGAAACAACGCAACCTTGCCGGGCACCGCAAACGGCGTGATGGTCAGACCGGGCACAGGTTCAAAGCTGGCATCGAGTTCGATCCGTTGTTGTTTTACCAACTCGGGGTCCAGAACGCCGAACACGGAATTGCTGTTCAGAATGTCGAGGCCGCTGGCCGTCGCATGGACCGTAAAAGGCGTCTTTTCCCGCAAGGTCAGCGCACCGGCGATGTGATCAATGTCGCCATTGGTCAGCACCAGGGCCGCAATCGGCGTGTCGCGCAGACCACGCGGGTGCAACTGCGGCGTCCTGTCCAACTGGCTGCGGATATCAGGAGAGGCATTCAGGACGACCCAGTCTCTCCCATCGGGCGACACCGCGACAGAGGATTGTGTCATCCGCGGGATCAATCCGGCGCGGGCGTCCGCACAATTCCTGCAGCCGCAATTCCATTGGGGCAGCCCGCCGCCGGCGCCTGCCCCAAGTATCACCAGTTTCATGTCTGTGGTGTGATCAGATCAGTTCACGACCGGCGTCACGATCATCGTCCTCACCGGGACCGTACATGTTGATCTCCATGCCGCACTTGATTTCGCGCGCCTTAGGTTTGTTCCACGCCATTGCATATTCCTCCCTGTTACTCGCCACACCCTAACGGGAATCGGCATCTCTAAATATGCGACTTTAGGACTATGTAACACCCGGCACTTTAGTCCAAAAGACCAACGTCTAATGGATCGGCACCAGCCGAGAACCTACAAATGCAGCGCACAATCAAAAGGTCCGTTCATGCGCTTACTCAAAAGTCTTCTGACCACCGCCATCCTGACCATGCCCCTGTCAGCCCTTGCAGAGGGCGACGCCGAAAAAGGCGAAAAGGTCTTTCGAAAATGCCGAGCCTGCCATGAGGTCGGGCCGGAGGCCAAGGACAAATCCGGCCCAGCCCTGAACGGTATTGTCGGTGCCGCAGCGGGCGCATCCCCGGACTTCGGTTATTCCAAAGCGATGAAGGAAGCTGCCGAAACAGGGCTCATCTGGGACGAAGCCTCGCTCGCTGCATTCCTCACCAAACCCCGCGAATTCCTCAAGGGTACCAAGATGTCCTTTCCCGGCCTGCGCAAGGAAGCGGATGCGGCGAATGTGATCGCCTATCTGGCCCAATTCGAAGCCGTGTCGGAAAATTGAAAGGACATCAAAGATGAACCTGAGTGATACCAAAACCATCAATGCTGACCGCGAGACCGTTTTCGCGGCTCTGCTGAACCCGGAAGTGCTCAAAGCCTGTGTGCCGGGTTGTCAGGAAATGTCCGGCTCGCCCGAGGACGGGTTCGAGGCAACGGTGGTGCAAAAGGTCGGCCCGGTAAAGGCGACCTTCAAGGGCGCAGTGCAGCTCTCCGATATGAACCGTCCCGAAAGTCTGACCATCACCGGCGAAGGCAAGGGCGGTGCCGCCGGATTTGCCAAGGGCGGCGCGAACGTCCGTCTGGAAGCGGACGGCGACCAGACGATCCTGCACTACGAAGTCGAGGCCAAGGTCGGCGGCAAGCTCGCACAACTTGGCAGCCGGATCATCGACGGGTTTGCCAAGAAAATGGCCGATCAGTTCTTTTCCAATTTTCAGGAAGCCGTCGGCGGGCCAGACGAAGCCGCGCTTGCCGGTGCGGAAGCGGAGGCTGAACCGGCAAAGCCGAAAGGCTGGTTCCAGAGACTGAAAGGCTGATCCGAGGTCGATGCCGTGCGCTTTGCTGCCCGGCTCATCTTCCGCTCATGATCATGCGGAAACGAAGCTGGTCAAAGATCACCGCAAGGATCAGCAGCGCACCAAGCAACACCATCTGCATGTAGGAACTGACCTGCGCGAGGTTCATGCCGTTCTGGACCAGGATGATGAAAAAACCGCCCAGGACAACGTTTTCAACGCGCCCCAGCCCTCCTCTTAGCGACACGCCGGCGATGACGCAGGCCGCGATGGATTCAAGCGCGATTGTGCCGCCCAGATTGGCTTCGCCGGATTCGACGCGGGCGGTCAGCAAAAGACCCGTCAGCGCCGCAATCAGAGAGCATAGGATATAGGCCATCATCAGCGTGCGCTTGGTGTTGATCGCCGAAAGATGTGCGGCCTTGATATTGCCACCAACGGCATAGACCTGCGCGCCCAGCCGGGTACGGGCCATGAAAACCCACATCACGGCGATGCATAGGAGGGCGACAACCACCGGCACGGGTATCCCCCAAAGCCGACCAAACCCAAAGACGTTGCCGAACTCGAACGGCAGACCGGACACTGGAATGCCCCCTGTCAGGAACAGGGCAAGCCCGGCCCCCACCGAAGAGACGCCCAGCGTCATGATGAACGGCGACACGTCGAACACCGCAACCCCGATACCGTTGATGCCACCCACGATCAGGGCCGCCCCAAAGCCCGCAAATGCGCCGATGGCAATCGCCAGCCAGATCGCATCCGGGAAAATCGGCGCCATCGCCACCATGACCGTGGCCGAGATGACCGAGCTGAGCGCGATGACCGTCCCGACCGACAGGTCGAAACCCCCGGAAATCAGCACCAGCATCTGCCCGAGGGACACGAGGATCAGATAGACGGACTGCCGCCCGACATTGACTAGGTTCTGAAGGGTCAGAAAACGGTCCGACAGGATCGCGAATACCACAACCGCGATGCACAGGAAAAAAGGCAGAACCCCAAGCCGGATGAACAGCCGCTTGAGAAGGTTGTCCTTGGGTCCGTCGTCGGTCTGAGCGGTTGTCATACGGTCTCTCCGGTCTCATTGAAAAAGTTGCGCAGGACATTGTCTTCTGTCCGCTTCTCGCCGGTCAGTTCAGCGGTGATCCGCCCTTCGGCCATCACCAGCACGCGGTGTGACAGGTTCAGCACTTCGGGAAGATCGGATGAGACGACGATCACCGCCTTGCCTGACGCCGCGATATCGGCGATCAGCCGGTACAGGGCTGCACGGGTGCCCATATCGACACCGACAGTCGGCTCGTCAAAGATGAAAAGATCTGCGTCATGACCAAAGCTCTTGGCGAAAAGCACCTTCTGCTGGTTGCCGCCCGACAGTTGCGCGACAGGTTTCGGGCGGTAACTTTCCTTCAGCTCGACGGTCTCGAAAATCCCGGCTGCGGTCGTCCGCAACGCCCGCGGGCGGATCATCGGGCCCCGCGCTTCGCGTCCCATCATCAGGTCGATGTTCAGGTTCTGCCAGGAGGACTTCGCCAGATCGAGCCCTTCACTCTTGCGGTCCGAGGAAAGGTAGTAGATCCCCGCCCCGATCACGTCGCGCGTTGCCGTCGCGGTCAGATCCTTGCCTTTCCAGCTGACACTGCCGCTGCGAATTTTCTGCAGGCCCATGATCGCGCGAAACATGCGCGACTTTCCTGAACCGACAAGCCCCGCGATACCCAGCACCTCACCGCGTCTTGCTTCCAGGGATGCACCCCGGACGCCCCAGGAATGCAATGCGTCAATGCTCAGCAGAACATCTTCGGGGTCATGGGGGATATCGGGGTAAATATCCTTGATCGCACGCCCCGCCATCATCTCGACCAGGGTTGCCTCGTCGGTCTCTTTCATCGCCGTCGTGCCGATATAGGCCCCGTCACGCAGAACCGTGACACGGTCGGCGATGCGTTCGAATTCGTGAATCCGGTGCGAGATGTAGATGACTGCAACGCCCTGCTTTCTCAGCTTCAGGATCGTCTTGAACAGATGGTCCACCTCGCGATCGGTAAGCGACGCCGTCGGTTCGTCCAGGATCAGCACCTTTGGCGTGCCATGGAAGGCCTTGGCGATTTCCACCATCTGCTGCTGCGCGCGCGACAGCTGCGCCACCGGCGCGTTGACAGGAACATCAAAGCCAAGCTGGTCGATCAGCGATTGCGCCTTGCGTCGCATTTCGCCGTGATGTGTGAACGGCCCGATCCCGGGCTCGCGCCCCAGAAACATGTTCTGGGCCACCGTCATCGTCGGGATCAGGGAAAATTCCTGAAAGACAGTATAAATGCCGGCCGCCTGCGCATCCGAGACCGACGAAAAGCGAACCGGCTGTCCGTCGACAAGGATTTCGCCGTCGCTGGGCGTATTGGCCCCCGCCAGCAGCGAAATGAGCGTCGATTTACCGGCGCCGTTCTCGCCGAACAGCACATGAACTTCGCCTTCCTTCACATCGAAATCGACATGATCCAACGCCACGACCCCCGGATAGGTACGCGTCAGGCCCTTGGTCTGAATGACGGGAATGTTCGGCATGATGGGAAAGATCACTTTTGAGGTGTGCCGGGCAGACGAACCTGCCCGGCGCATGAGTTGGCGATTATTCGACCGAAAAAACGGGCGAGAAATCCTCAGGCGGCAGCACGGTGCTGCGATCCAGATCAGCGATATTGTCCTGGTTCACCACAAATATCTTGGGGCCGACATGCTTGACCACGTCCTCTTCTTCGAGGATGCGCACCGCCTGATCGACAGCCATACGCGCCTGAATGACCATGGAATCCGCCGGCGCCGCGGTGATGAACCCACGCTCGATCCCGGTCCAGACACCTGGCGTCAGGTAAAACGCCAGAATGCCCGTCTGATCCATCAGACCGCGCGACCGGATCACACCCTGTGCGGCTTCCGCAGTCACCGCCGTCCCCGCGATATAGTCGACATCGGGATTGGCCTGCAGGACGTCCTCCACAAGTTTCAGCTGTGCTTCCTTGCCGGTGTCGCCATAGCGGGGCTCAAGCACCTTGACGGCGCTCCCCTCGACGGCGGCCATGAAACCGGTGTTCGCGGCTTCAACCCAACCGGCACCCGCCGGACCCGGGAACCAGCCCACGGTGACTTCATCGCTCCCGGACGGATGCTTTTCGGCGAGGAACTTGCCGATTTCCGAGCCCATCGTGTTGAACGACACCAGCGCCTTGCCCGCGATATCCTGCGAAGACACGCCGTTGATCACGTCGATAACCGGAATGCCCTGCCCCGCGACTTCGGAGATGACCGAATTCAGACCGTCATAGGAGATCGCGCCGACGATGACGGCATCCGCACCACCCGCGACGCAGTCCTCGATCTGGCTGATCTGGTTCGCCAGTTCGGTATAGCCACCAGCCTCGGTCACGTTGAGTTTGACACCCAGACGGCGCGCCTCTTCGACCAGGCCGTAATCAACGCCAAGCCAATAGGCGTCCTTCATATGGGGCAACACCGCACAGATGTCCCAGGCCTGCGACGCCTTCTCCAAAGCCTCGTATGTGATGGGCGTGCGTTCCCCGTCCGCGGCGAACGCGGGCGTCGTTTCTTCGGCTTCATAGGGAAACCAGGTCTCTTGCGCGAAACCGACGGCAGGCAGACCTGCGACCGCCAATGCCGTGCCGAGCGTGAGCTTTTTCAGTGTTTTCGTCATTTTTCGTAACTCCCCTTGAGTTTATTGGCGATCATTGTGGCCGCCATTTTAGTTGGCTTACGTCGTGTCCGGCCGCGCCCTAGCTGAGCGCGCTCCGGATCTTGTCGAGCCGGGCCGTGCGCTCTTTGCGTGCGCTCAGCGCCGCCTGCATATCGACCTGCTTGAATCTGACGGGTGTGTTCGGCTGCAGCTGACCGATCAGATCCATGTCGGCAGAGATGATCGCGCCGATGGTGAAATATCCCCCACCGGACACCGCGTCGCGATGAAGAACAATCGGTTCGGACCCGCCGGGGATCTGGATGGACCCGTAGGAATAGCATCCGTCGACGATATTCGACGGATCCGATCCGGCGCCGAAAGGCTGTTCACGCTCCACGAATTCCATCGGGTTGCCCCCGCGAAAGCGATACCCCATGCGGTCCGCTTCGGGCGCGACCTTCCATTCATCATCAAAGAACTGCTTTTGCGACCCTTCCGTCAGCCGGTGCCAGTACAGCCCCGGCAATACGCGCAGCTCTACCGGCTTGGGCAGCTCTGCCAGCAGCGTACGATCCAGCGCGCGTTCCTTTGCGGCTGACGTGGCCTGCCCCACCGGCACCGTGTCTCCGGCGGCCAGGGCGCGGCCTTCGAAACCGCCAAGCGCGCCAATCGGATAGGTCGACCGACTGCCAAGAGCGGGCGGCGTATCAATACCGCCGGCGATGGCGATATAAATGCGCGCACCGGTTTTCAGATAACCGAACTTCAGCGTCTGGCCCGCCTTGACCGTAAAGGAGGACCAGCAGTCGCGCTCTTGCCCATCGACCAGAACAGGCATTTCCGCGCCACCGATGGCGACCAGCGCATCGTCGTTGAACTTCAGCTCCGGCCCCATGAAGACCGCTTCCAGACCGGCGGCATCCTCGGGATTGCCGACCAGCATGTTCGCGATCCGCATCGCCGCACGGTCCATCGCGCCGCCTTCGGGAATGCCCAGGTGAAAATATCCGGGCCGACCCAGATCCTGAATCGTGGTCAGCAGGCCGGGTTTGACAACTTCAAACGTCATTGAGGGCCTCCATCAGTTTGGCATTGGTTGCTTCGATGTCGCCGTTGAAATCTTCCAGATCGAAGATCACGGATGCGCTCCGGGGTTCATAGGTGCCCTCTTCGACCTCTTTGACGATCCTGTCGTATTCGTCGCGGTCGATGGGCTTGAACTTCACGATGTCGCCGGGGCGGAAGAACACCATGAAATCCTTCAGGTAACTCACCTCTTCGTCGGCATCGAAAATCGTCATCGGCGTGATGCCGAACATCTGGTAGCCGCCCGCGCCCCGCACCGAATAGATGCACGAAAAACACCCGCCATATCCGACAGTCTGCTTTGGCGTATCCGTACGCGGCTTGAGGTATTTCGGCACCTCGATCTGCTTTTCGCGTTCGACGAGCTGATAAAGGAACGGCAGACCGGACACAAAACCAACCATCGACACGAACCAGGGCGCGGAATGATGCGCCTCGATGAACGCCTCGACGCTGTCGTACCCGTTGATCCGCGCGGCATAGTCCAGATCGGTGCCGGTGGGGTCCTGGTGACGTTCACGAAACCGCATGACGCAATCATGGGTCCATGGATCCTGATAGAATACCGGTACCTCGATGATACGTGTCTCCAGCCGCTTTTCAGCGTTGATCGCCTTTTCCTCCAGCTCCTTGAGCTTGGCCATCATATCTTCTGGCGCGATCACCTCGGGATCATAGCGCACCTGAAAGGACGCATTCGCAGGGCAGATTTCCCGCACGCCCTCAATGTCCGCATCGCGCGCCGCGTTGCTCATGGCGAGGGACTTAAAGAAGGCGTCGAGCGACATTTCCTCGTCCATCTCGACGAAAATATGTTCATCGCCGCCGTATGAATATCGTGTCTTCACGTTGCTCCTCCTGTCTGATCAGCAAGGTTGCCCGCATCGAGCCATGGCTCCAGCCATTGCGTATGGATGCGGCCCGCGCGCACATCCGGCGAAGTCGCCAGCGCCTTGTGCAGCGGTATGGTGGTTTTCAATCCACCAATTTCGATTGTCTCAAGCGCCGTCTGCATCTTGTCGATGGCGGCTTCGCGGTCCTGCGCGTGCACGATCAGCTTCCCGATCAGAGAATCGTAGAAGGGCGGAATCTGGTAGCCCTCGTAGAGAAAATGATCGAGCCGGATACCGTCGCTTTCGGGCAGCTCCAGTTTGCCCACGACACCCGGAAACGGCATGAATTTCTTCAGCGGATCTTCGGCGTTCAGCCGAACCTCTATCGCGTGACCCTTCAGCGTGATGTCCTCTTGCTCTACCGTCAGAGGCTCGCCGCCAGCAACGCGGATCATCATGGCCACGAGGTCCAGACCGGTGACCATTTCGGTCACGGGGTGTTCGACCTGAATGCGCGTGTTCATTTCGATGAAATAGAACGCGTCATCCCTGCTGTCGTAAAGGTACTCGACCGTACCTGCCCCGCGATATTGCACGGCCTCGGCCAGATCGACGGCCGACTTGCACATGGCGGCCCGTGTCGCGTCGGGCAGGTCAAAGGCAGGCGCTTCCTCCCAGACCTTCTGACGCCGGCGTTGCAGCGAACATTCCCGCTCAAAGCAGTGAACCGCGCGTGTGCCATCCGCCAAGATCTGCACCTCGACATGGCGCGGCTCCGTGATGACCTTTTCGATATAGATCCCACCATCACCAAAGGCGGCCTCCGCCTCTTGCCGCGCTTGTGGTGCAAGTTTCTTCAGCTCCTCCGGCGTCTCGGCGATGCGAATACCGCGACCGCCCCCACCGGCGCTTGCCTTGATCATGACCGGATAGCCGATCTGCTGGGCGATATGGGCGGCCTTGTCCATGTCATCCACCCGACCGTCCGAGCCGGGCACCAGGGGAACACCGGCTTTTTCCGCGGCCTGACGGGCGGACACCTTGTCGCCCATGCTTTGGATCGTATCGGCGGATGGGCCGACAAAGATCATGCCGGCCTCCTCGACCGCGCGGGCGAATTTCGGGCTTTCCGCCAGAAACCCGTAGCCCGGATGCACGGCGTCCGCGTTGGCATCTTTTGCCGCCTGCACAACCGCATCGACGTTCAGATAGCTTTTCGACGCCGGCGGCGGGCCGATGCAGACAGCTTCGTCCGCCATCCTTGCCGCCAGCATTTCAGCATCGGCTTCGGAATGCGCCTGAATGGTATGAATGCCAAGGCCCTGCGCCGCGCGCACAATCCGCACGGCAATCTCGCCCCGGTTCGCGATGAATAGGCGTTTGATGTCCATCTTACTTCAACGTCGCCAGAACGTCGCCCGCTGATACAGCCGCTTCATTCTCGACCGCATAGCCACCAAAGGTGCCATCGGCTTCGGCCTGAACCTCGATGAAGGACTTCATGACCTCGACCAGGCCGATGGTTTCGCCAGTGGCGACTTTGTCACCTTCGGATTTGAACGGTGGGTCTTCCGGCGACGGCTTGTGGTAGAACGTGCCCGGAACGGGTGCTTGAATATCTGCCATGAGTGTTTCTCCTTATGATTAATCGCTGGCGTTCTCTGCCAGCACGTCGCGCGCCGACGCGATGCGGATACCGTTGTCTGTCAGCGTCTTTCGGATCGCCGTGAGGGTCTCTACCGCACCCGGCGTGTCGGAATGCACGCAGATGGATTCAAACGCCACATCCACGACCTTGCCGCTTTCGGTCTCGACCTTGCCTTCCTGGCAGGCGCGCAGACACTTCTGTGCGATCGCCTCCGGATCGGCAGCGGCCCCCTTCCGGGTAAAGATGATCATGCCGTCATCGCCATAATCCCGATCCGCAAAGAACTCGCGCACGACCGGATGCGAATGCCGTTTGGCGACATCATAGGTCAACGCCGGTCCCATGCAGTAGAGGATCAGATCGGGGGACGTGGCCTGCAGCGTCTCGACCAGGTGCCTGGACAGATCCTCGTTCGAGGCCGCCTCCATATAGAGCGCCCCATGGGGTTTGACGTGCTGCAGCGGCATGTCGTGCCGCCGTCCGAATTCGCGCATCGCGCCGACCTGATAGAGGATGTCGTTGACCAGCTCTTCGTTCGTGGCGACAATCTTGCGACGGCCGAAGCCCTGCAGATCCTTGTAGGCGGGATGGGCTCCCAATGCGACACCGTGCGCCTTGGCCAGCGACACCATCCTGTTCATCGAATTCGGATCGCCCGCATGGAAACCCGTTGCGATATTGGCAGAACTGATCAGCGCCATCAGTTCTTCGTCAGGCGCGTCCCCATAGCTCCAGTGACCAAAACCTTCTCCCATATCGCAGTTCAGATCGATAACCTTGCGCATCGCGACACCCCAGAAATTTACCGTTTCGGAAAGGATGCTGCGCGATTCAATGTTTGTAAAATTGAATTTTCCGGGGCACATTTATCGGAAAATCCGATAATGAACCAATGGACGCAGATGCATGAAATTAAGGCAATTAAAGTACTTCGTCGCCACGGCCGAGACGGCCCAGGTCAGCAGAGCGGCGACCGCGCTGTCGATTTCGCAATCATCCGTGACGACGGCAATCAGGGATCTCGAAGCGTCCCTGGGCGCCAAACTGTTCCACCGGACGCAGCAGGGCATGGACCTGACGGATGCCGGTCGCGAACTGCTGGCATCTGCCTATGTCATCCTGGGAAAGCTGGAAGACGCAAAGAACTTGCGCCATCGCGATACGGACTCGTCAGGGACCATTCGCATCGCCGCCAGCTATACCGTGATGGGGTATTTTCTGCCGTATCATCTGGATCGGCTGCGGCGCCTGCACCCGAATCTCGAAATACAACTGCATGAACTGAACCGCGACAGCATCGAGGAAGGACTGCTCGGAGACCGCTTTGACGTCGCCGTAATGCTGACGTCGAACATCACGAATGCGCGTCTGGACAGCGAGACACTCTTGCGATCCACCAGACGGCTCTGGGTCGCAAGCGGGCATCGGTTCGAACAGCGCCGCAGCATCAGCTTTGAAGAGATCGCGGAAGAAGAGATGATCCTTCTGACCGTCGATGAAGCCGCCAACACCGCCATGAAATACTGGAGCTCGCAGGCGACACAGCCGCGCATCAGCCTGAGAACCAGTTCAATCGAAGCGGTGCGGTCCATGGTGGCCAATGGCCAGGGCATCACCATCTTGACCGACATGGTTTATCGGCCCTGGTCGCTTGAAGGAAAGCGGATCGCCACGGTTTTGCCTGGAACACCTGTGCCCACCATGGATGTCGGTCTTGCCTGGCGGCGGGGTGCTGCATTCTCGCCTCAGATGGACATGATCTATGCCTATTTCCACAAGGCATTCAATTCACCCTTCTCGGCGTGATCCATTGGATCAGGGCAATGCCATCACAGCACCGGGCCAATCGTCGCGATGACATTGTTCCAGATGCGCCGATGCCGGGGCCATGCGGCAACCAGATCCAGCGTCACGGGATCCGACCGGGCGATGTAATCCCGCTGGCGGTCACGGACGGCGCGCGTCACGCCCTCATCCTGCAGAACGATATTGTTCTCATAGTTCAGATCAAAACTTCGCAGATCGAGGTTCGATGACCCGACCAGGGTCACCTTGGCATCCACGACCAGCGTCTTGGCATGCAGGAGGCCATCCTTGAATTCGTGTATCATGCATCCCGCTGACAGCAGCCTGCGGTAATAGCTTCGGCTCACCGCCGCGACAATCCAGCTGTCGTTGAGCTTGGGAAAGATCAGCGTCACCGCGACGCCACGATGGGCGGCGGAACACAAGGCATCCAGAACCGTCGCATCCGGCACGAAGTACGGGGTCGAAAGCGTCAGCTCCTTCTCGGCACAGCCGATGAGCGCGGAAAAAAGCTGCGGCGTGGCGCTGCGGCGTTCGGTCGGGCCGTCCCCCATCACCAATGCGGGAAAACCACCTTCGATCGGGTTCGAAGCCAGCGTGAACCCATCCAGATTTTCGCCGGTCGCCTGCATCCAGTCGCTCAGAAACAGAAGCTCGTTCTGCGCGACGATCGCCCCTTCGAGGCGCAGCATGATATCGACCCAGGGTGCGAATCTCGCCTTGATCGAGAACTCGGGGTCGGCAGCGTTCCGGCTG
Organism: Sulfitobacter sp. THAF37; assembly: GCF_009363555.1. NCBI lineage: Bacteria > Pseudomonadati > Pseudomonadota > Alphaproteobacteria > Rhodobacterales > Roseobacteraceae > Sulfitobacter > Sulfitobacter sp. THAF37. The sequence continues at coordinate 91,605 of NZ_CP045374.1, read as the reverse complement.
CCGCAGTAGGTGATCTTGCCGTCAATGACCGTGATCTTGCGATGATTGCGCAGATCAATGCGGCTGGTCAGCATCGTGCGAAGGGGCTTGTCCATCGGCAACGCGACCGCCATCTTCACACCCGCATCTTTCATCTGCTGCCACAGGGGCGACCTGATCAACGCCCGTGACCCAAGGCCATCTGCCATCGCCCGGCAGGTCACGCCCCGCTGTGCGGCGCGGATCAGCGCCCGTGCGACATCCGTACCGGTCCGGTCCTCCAGCCATATGTAATACAGCAGGTGAACATGGCTTTGGGCCGCCTCGATATCGGCGATCAGATGCGCCTGCGTGGCCGCCGCGTCGGCCATCAGTTCGGCGCGGTTTCCCGCGACCGTATGAAAACCATTGATCGACCCCGCATAACGAAAGGCCGTCCGGTAAAGCGGATCAATCAGTCGCTCGGTAGCGTCCGGCGTCCCCATCAGATGGGACGCCTTGGCGCGGATCTGGTCAAAGACTTCGCCGTGACGCCTGTTCGCCCGGCTCCCGAGGTCGATCTCGCCAAACAGGAAGTACACGATGCCCCCGACATAGGGCAGCACCGCCAGGATGATAAACCACGCCAGCCGCGCCTGTGGCGACAGATCATCGCGCAGCAGGATGCGCAGCGTAAAGCCGATGACGGTCACCACATGAAGGGCAAGCAGAAGCGCCGCCATCAAGGGCCCTGCGTGACTGCGATGTCGCTACCAAAGGACATATGATCCACACCACCCGGTGTTGCCTGTAGACTCATGTCTTATCCGTGATTGTTCCGCCCCGCCAGCCTTCTGCTCAGGCCGCTCTTGCCCGCCCGGCAGCGCAGCCGCGTTGCGCGCAACACCCATCGCAAACAGGATCAGGACCCTGCCGACGGCTCTTCGGGGTCAAAGTCCAGCACGATGGGCAGGTGGTCCGAGGCCCGCGCGGCAAGCGCCGACCGGTGGACCCAGGCCGCCCCTGCGTGCACCGGACCAAAAAGCAGAAAGCGGTCCAGCGCCGCCACCGGCCGCGCACTGTGAAAGCTCTTGCCCGGCACGATCGCCCGCGCCCCGGCGGGAACATCGCCCCTGCGCCATTCATTGAAATCCCCGGCAACGATGAGCGGCGTCCGCGCCGCCGCCCCATGCGCCCCAAGCACCGCCATCTGGCGCCGCCTGACCGCCCCCGCCAGCGCCAGATGCACGCCGATCACCCCAAGCCCAGGCCGGTCGAACTGGGCGCGCACCGCCCCGCGCGGCTCCAGTGTCGGCAGCGCGACCCGACCGGTTTCGGCCAGCGACAGCGCGTCACGGTAAAGGATGACGTTGCCGTGCCAGCCGTGGCTATCGGGTCTCAGCGCCACGTCCGCGATGCGGTAGCCCGCCTGGGCCAGACTGCCCCCGCCCAGCACGCCTGCCCGCCGCCCGATCCGCTTGTCGGCCTCCTGAAGAACCACGATGTCGGCGTCGATCTCGGCCAGCACCGCGACGATCCGCGCGGGGTCGCGGCGCCAGTCCAGCCCGACCGCCTTGCGAATATTGTAGCTCGCGATCCTCATTCGTGCTGCGGCGTCCCGCCCCCCGTGATCACCGCGGCCAAAGCGGAAAACAAAGCAAATTCATCACGACATGCGGTCTGGGACACGGGGGCTGGCTCATCTCTTGGCAAAGGTCTGCGCAGCAGATGATAGGGCAGCGGGGCCGCGCGGGAAATCCGGTTTCACCCGGACCCTACCGAAGACCGGTCAACGCCTTCCGGAATTCAGGAACAGCCCTGCCAGATAAAGGGCCGCGAAGAAAACGAAGACACCGCCGACGAAGTCCAGGATATGATGCGCGCCGTGGATGTGGATCGCCGGGATCATGGCGATGTTCAGGATCACGATCGGCCAGAACGCCACGGTGCGGAAGGCGAACCACACCGTCAGGCACGCCATGACCGTATGATAGGACGGAAACGCCACCACACCTTGCATCGTCTCGTTCGAGATCACGGGTATCCCGTTCAGCGCGGCCTCCTTCAGCGCCTGACCATAGCTGGTATTGGTCACCAGGCGGATCGCCTGTTCGGCTTCTGCCGGAATGGGATAATGGATGCCCATGCTGAAGTTCGGGAAGATCTGCCAGACCACGAAGGTCAGGAATAGCCCGATCATTCCGGTAAGCAGCAGCATGTCGAGCCGCGACGCCCGCCCGGTCGCGCCCAGCAGGACGATGACAAGGATAAGCTGCGCAAAGGAACTCAGGTAGATATGGCTCAGCACCCGGCCAAGCCAGGCATGTTCCCGCGCCAGCCAGGCCACCGCATCGGGCCAATGGTAGCCAAAGTAATGATCGAACCCGAGCAGGAATTCGTCCAGCACCGGCTCTGGTCGCGGCATGTAGATGTGAAAGACGATACCCATCGACACGCCGAACAGCGCATAGCCGGCCAGTGCGACCGTGATGCAGGCAAAGCGTTCCGCGTTCTTGCAGGCTCTCAGGTAGATGCCGATCCCCAGCAGGCCAAGGGCGGCCCCATAGATGTTGAGAAAGCTCATCCAGTCAATGGCCTGCGACCGCCAGAAGGACAGGACCACCACCGCCACGAATGCCGCCAGACCCAGCGACAGATACTTGATTTCGCCGTTTCTCAATGGCGCCGGGAACGAACCCGATTGCTCTATGATGCGCGCGTCAGTCATGGATGGCCCCATTTGCCCCTTTCTACCCGTTGATGACGGATAAACTGGCCAAGAATGTGGCAGGCAGCGGTCCATTTATGGAAATACGTCATGTTTTCTCGTGACGCATTCGCCAACCCAGACCAAAAACAGCCACATCCCCCAGAACCGACAGGGCGCGGTGAAGCAGCGCAATGGCAAGCCCCGACCCTTCGCCGACGCTGGCGGCAAGCCCCAGCACGATGATGCTGTCGCGCACCCCGATGCCCCCCGGCGCGCCCGGCATGACAAACCCCAGGACCCAGGCAAAGGCAAAGACGAGGATGCAGGTCACCAGACCGGGCGCTGCATCCGGGCTGACGGCCAGTGCCGTCGCCCACAGCGAAAGGCCAAGCATCGGAAAGGTCGTCACGTGAAAGGCAAAGGGCCCCAGCAATTGGCGCAGACCGGGGTGCGGGATGTCCAGCTTGCGCAACCTGCGTTTCAACACCGCAGCCCCGAGCGCACCCGCGACGATCAACGCGCCCGCGATCAGCGGGGGGTTCAGCCAGGTCCCGACACGCGGAAACTCTTGGGCGAGAACAGGCAGGGTGTCCGGCAGGACCAACAGGAGCGCGGCGGTCACGGCAAACCCGGCGGCGAGGGTAAAGCCGATCTCGAACACCATCGACGCGGCCAGAACGCCGGTTGTCAAACCGTCGCGGCGGCCGATCACCAGACGACCGAACAGATGCGCCACATTGCCGGGAATGTACTTGCCGATCTGGGATACCAGCGGCTGGCTGCGGGCGCGGCGTGGTGCAATGGTCACCTGCCAGAACAGCAGGATGCGGTGCCATGCTTCGGCGGCAGCGAACTGGGATATCACATAGCAGCACAGGGCCAGCGACACGCCAGCCCAGAGCGTCACGGAGGACGGGTCGAGCACGGGCAGATGGGGAGCCTGCTGCACGATCAGCCAGCCGATCCAGCCAAGCGCCAGAACCGTCCCGGTGAGGCGAAGCGCGCGTTTCATGATCAGGTCTTGCGGGCCACGACCAGATAGCCGTTCCCCAGATCGGTCTGCAGAAACGGACGCTGAAGCTGGGCCGCCAGCCCCATGGCCGCCGCCATCGGCCTGGAGGCGAACAGCTTCCAGAAACGGCTTTCAACCGACCGGTCGCTGCCGCTTTCGTCGGTCAGATCATCGGCGGATTTGTCGGATTTCGCGGCCTGTTCCAGCGCCTTGCCATACGCGCGGGCGCGCAGGACCTCCATCACGTTGGCCAGGGGAAAGCCGTAGCATTCGAACTTTTCAATGGTGAAACCCGCGCTGGTGATGGCCTCTGTCAGACCTGTTCGGGTGTAGCGCCGCACGTGACCGGCCCAGACATCCGCCGCGTTCCAGCGCGACGGGTGCGCGGGGGTGGACAGGATCATCCGCCCCCCCGGTCTGAGATATTCGCGCCATTCGGCCATGGCTTGCACGTCTTCTTCGAGGTGTTCGATGACTTCGAACGACATGGCCAGATCGAAGCTGCCGCGCCAGTCGGGATCCAGCTCCGCCTGCAGGCGCATCGGGCTGCCGGGGCCAGCAAGCCGTGCCGCAAGATCGAGCGCGGGCTGTGCGCGGTCGACGCCGACGGCATCGAAACCTTTCGCGGCCAGTTCGGCCAACAGCGCCGCAGGGCCACAGCCAATGTCGACCACGCGGCAGGGGGCGATAGCGGCAATGTGATGCAGCACGCGGGCCCGGCGCAGCAGGTAACGCGGCGCCGGAACCCAGTTGTGGGTCGGCAAGGCCGGGCCATAACTGCGGTGCCAGACAGCATCATCAGAGGGGGTCAGCCGATCCATTGCGCAAACACCTGCTGTACTCATCTGTCAGGTCCTTCCGACCAGGGGCGCGATTTTCGCGCAGAGGATTTCACCGATCCGGGCAGGCTGCGCGACCTCCAGCCTGTCGCGGTGCATGGCCGGAAAACCAGCCGACCTGAGGCGGTCGATCGCATCGAGAATGGCAAAGGGGTCAGCGGCGGGAACAAGCTGCAGCGCCGGGTCGGCCTGCGCAAAAACCTCGCGCATGGCGGGGCCGTCGCGGGTGATCACCGCCCTGCCGGCAAACAGGCTCTGATAGACCTTGTTGGGGACGACCCCGGCGGCCTTGTCTGAGGTGCCAAAGATGCCGAGGCAGATATCGGTGGTCTCGATCGCCTGGGCGAGCTCCGCGTAAGGCACCCAGTCGTCCCATCTGACATGATCGGATTTCTCGGCGGCAAGGGCATGCGCGACACGCGGCCGGTCCTGGCCGCTGCCGATGATGTGCCAATCGTACTGCCGCCCCCGTTCGGACAGGGCGGCGGCCAGAATCGTTTCCACGCCATGCAGCGGGATGAGCTGACCGTAGAACAGGACGCGCGTGCGGCCCTCATGAGGCACATGCGGCGCGACATGGGCAAAGGCCCCCGGTTCGACGCCCACGGGCACGGCATCGAATTTCTCCGGGTCCAGTCCCAACACCTGCGCAATCCGTGCGGCGTGAACTTCGGTGTCCAGCAGCACGGTATCCACGGCGCGGCAGGACAGACGCTCTAGCGTCCTGAGGCACCGTGCGACAAACCCGCCGGATGGCACCATCTTCCGGTCGTTCACGACGGTATCATAAAGCGACAGGAACAGGTCCAGCACCACGGGCCGCCCCCGCAACCTGGCAAAGGGCCACAGCACGATCACATCGAACTGGCCCAGGTAGGGAACGATCACCAGATCGTGCTGCGGGGCGCGCAGGTAACGAACGATCAATACCGGATAGGCCAGCAGCAGGCTGAGCAGGCGCAGCGCCATCTGCGCGCGGCTCAACTGGCTCTTGTCCGCGTCCGCTTTCCAGATGTCCGCGTGGATTTCCGTCACCTCGGCGCCGGCCTCGACAAGGCCCTCACGCAGGATGCGCGTGCGCGGTTTGCCCAGATCGTAACTGCCCCAGAGGACCACGCGCAACGGCTGATCCGACGCCGCGGCGCGCGCGATGTCACGGGGGACCGCACATGCGGCAAGAGGTGTGGCGATCTGTGTCATAGCCGCCAGAAACCAGCATATAGCCCGGTTTCAGGCAATGAGATTTGGGCGGCTCCGGGGGCGGTGTTCCAGATAAGTCGCACTTTGGCACCTTCCGGGCCGCGGATTTCGGTGCCCCCGCCCCCAAGCGTCACCACGTCGCCACGGGATACCTCGGTGGTGCCGATCATGACCGGCGTGTCCGCCTCGACCCGGTAGGTCCCGGCAAAAGGCATTTCCGCCGTCGCCCTGCCGTTTTCGATTGTCACATCCTGCCCCGCGAGCCAGATCACCCCGGCATGGTGCACATAGCTTTGGCGCAGGGTCCGCGCATCCTCCGCCAGCAATCCCAGCAACCGGCGATCACCCTGTTCGGGCCGCAGCGCCGCGTAAAGCTCGGCCCGGTTGGTCAGCAACAGGGGCGGACGATTGTCGGCGATCAGATCGGCAAAGACGGGTTTGCCCGCCGCGCGATAGGTCACGATACCCCAGGTCGACATGAAGAACCCCTGTCGGTCGAAACTTGCGATCATGCCGTTCTGGTCGATGTAAGTGACCGGTTCGGGAAACAGCCGGTGAACTTCGGCAATGGTGGCGTGCTGGTCCGCGTTGCGCTCGGCCAGGGCTCTTTGGGTCTGGATCAGACCGCTTGCGATCATCAGCACCAGGGCGAGCTTGCGGATCAGCCCCCCCTTCACCGCCCGTGCCCCCACCGCGACGGCAACCATCAGCGGCGGCACCGCAAAGGGAAAGAAATAGGGAAAGGCGTTACGGTACACCACGACAGACAGGACAGGCACGGCGAAGCACCACAAAACCACTTTCAACCGCGCACCGGGCGCACGCAGAAATCCGGCACAGATCAGCAGCACGGCGCCCAGACTGAACATCAGCCACAGGGACGCTTCGGGCCAACGGGGCAGCAGACCGCTGCCCCCGATCGAGATGCGCGCGGCATCCCCGAGGTTGGTCGTCGTATCCGCCCCCTCGGCGGGCGTGATGCCGGAGGCGTGCCAGAAGAACCCCACAGCGGCGATTGCCAGCGCCAGCAGAGCTGCGGCAAGGCAACGCAACACGATGCCGGGGTCGGTCCGGCGCCACACCAATGCACCGACAAAGACCGGCAGATAGAGTGCGGACTTTACCGTGACGAGCAGCGCAAGGGCACAGAGCACCGCAGAGACAAGGATATGCAAAAGGCCCATGCGCGTGGTCATCATGAACGCCAGGGCGCACATCAAGAGCCCCGCCGCCATGGGATCGGCACGAAAGCTGGAGCCATGCGCAATGGCAAACCCGGAGGTGACAAAGCCCAGCACCGCGATGTCCGCGGATCGTTCCCCCGCGAGCGTCACCGCAATCCGGTGCAGGGCCAGGCAGCTTGCGACGAAGAAGCCAAGCATGACGAGGCGGGCGATTGCGATCTGATCGACCTCGTTGCCGGACACATCTGCCAACCAGCCGAAAGCATGGACGAAAACGGTCTGAAGCGGCCGGTCCAGCCGACCGTCCAGATTGGCATGGACATGGGAAAGGAAATAGAACTCGTCCCAGTTCACGTTCCGGGTCCAGCTCATGCCGGCCATGGCGACCAGCATGCACAGGATCACCAGCCGTATCGCGGTGCGGCCAATGTCATCGGCGCTGATGGACTGAACCTGCGCAGCCGACGGCAGGGAAATGCCTTCAGGATGCATCGGCGAAATCGACGGCATGGATGACCTTGCCGGTTTGGCGCGGGCGCTGCGGCTGGCGCAGCAGGTCGCGGGCGCGAATGTCTTCCAGCAGGCTGCGGTTCGCGGCGATCAGATCGGCCAGGATACCGACGGCAAAAAGGATCGTCGCCACGGCCAGAAACGCACCCGACAGGACCAGAGACTGAATGTGGCCCGCGCCGCCGTCGGTGGCGTAGAAATAGACAAACCGTCCGACACCGGCCAGCGCAGGCAGCAAAAAGAAGCTCGCAAGGGTCATGAAGAACCGCAATGGCGCGTAGATCACAAAGACCCGCAGGATCGTCTTGACCGAGCGCATGATATACTGGCCCATGCCGCGAAACAGTCGCGAGGGGCGTTTCACCGTGTTCACCCGCACCGGAACAGAAGTCATCGGTATCCGCTTGCGACCGGCCTGAATGATTGTCTCCAGCGTATATGTGTAGGTGTTCACCACGCAAAGCCGGGCGGCGGCATCGCGTGCGTAGGCGCGGAATCCGCTGGGTGCGTCGGGAATGTCGGTGCCGCTGGCCACGCGCACGACCCAGCTGCCCAGTCGCTGCAGGACCTTCTTGACCGGCGAAAAGCTCTCGATTTCGCTGATCGGGCGGGCACCGACGACGATCTGCGCACGCCGTTCCAGCACCGGTTCGATCAGGGCCGGAATATCGTCGGCACAATACTGGTTGTCCGCGTCGGTATTGACGATGATGTCGGCCCCAAGGGTCAGACATTCCTCGATCCCGGCCAGAAAGGCACGGGCAAGGCCGACATGGCTGCTCATCTGGAGGACGTGATCGGCGCCGGCCTGTTTTGCCACCTCGACAGTGCGGTCGGTTGACCCATCGTCGACCACCAATACCTCTACGCTCGTAACGCCGCGTATCCGGCGCGGCACCGCCGCGATGGATTCCGCAAGGGTCTCTTCTTCATTCCAGGCCGGAATCTGGACGATCAGTTTCATATTCTGCTCCCACTCAGCTTGATCGTGTTTTTCAGGCTAGTGGGGCAGAAATTGGGCAATAAGGCGCAAATTCGGGGTCCTGTCGCATAGGTCCGCGAATAGATGGCCACGCCACGCATTGTTTTCACGTCGCCTGCCTTGTCCGGCTTTACCCCTTACTGCTCAACCCGAATCGCACGAAAAATAGCTAAGTATCTGATATATTTTCGTTTTATCCGGAGCTCCTTGAAATTGGCTTCGCCAGGTGGTCGGGTTCCGTCCCTTTTTCGCCAGTCGGCGCTCACCCCCATTTCAGGATCAAGGGATACAGACCCGCCCGCATGACGAACGACAAAAGCGCCACATCTTCAAAGATTTTCAGCGCCGCAGAGGTGTCCAGTCCCCGCTTTCGGAGATAAGATCGGCCTCGGCTGGCGGGGTGATGCGGAGAAGCGCCTTTCAGGCCGCGGCGCTTTTTCATGCTTTATCGCGCAGTAACCGCCCCGCAGTAGCGCCAGGCCTTATGTCCGATAATCTGCCGACAAAGGCTCTGGCCATGCTTCTCACCCCTCCCCGCCCTGCCGGGCCGGTCGGGAGTCAGGGAGGTTTCGCATGCGAAACCCCACCTTGAGGGTTCAGATTTCCTCAAGCAGGAATTTGATCCGGTCCATGACCAGTTCAACCATCTCGTCGTTCACGTGGGGCCCCCGCAGCCGGATGGCATAACCGTCCTCGGTCTTCACCTTTTCCATCGTGACCTCATTGGCAAGCTGAACCGGCGCCGAGCGTGTGACGGCCTTGCGGGGCCGCCCGCCGCGCGTCCGGTCGCGCTCGCCCTCCTCGACTGCCACGATCAGTGGCTCCAGCACCGCCCATTCATCGGCTGCGGAGCTGACCCTGTGTTCCTCCAGCGCGTCGCGCATCGGCTCCCCCTGCCCCGCGCGCAACCCGGTCGCAATCCGAAGGCACTGGCGTTCGTTCAGCTGCGCGCCGAACCGCAGCATGTCCCCCAGTTCTTCATGCACCAGCGCAAAGGACCGGATCTTGGACCGCTTCGCCTTGCTCGCCGCCGCGTAAAGCTCCGCCACGGCCTCGTCCACCGTGCCAAAGACCCCGTCATGCACCGCGATGGCCGCCACCCTGCCCCGCTCGTACTGGCTCAGCCCCGTGCGGATTTCGTTCTCTTCGATCATCGCCCGGATTGCATTGGCAAGGCTGCCGGGCTCGCGCACGAAAGCAGGGATCGTATTGAACCGAGCCCCGCCCGACAGCTCTTGCAATTCGCGCATCGCGGCCAGACGGCGGAAGCCCGAGATCAGCGCGAATTTCCCGGCGTCTTCCGGGTTCGTCGGCTCGAACACTTCGATCGGCAGACGCACCCCGTGATCCAGGATCGAGCGGCGCAGTTCGGCCAGATCCTCCTCGTCCAGCTCCATACGGTCCCGCGTCAACGCATCACCGCGGATGTCCTCCAGCGGGATTTCCAACACCACGAGCCCCTTTTCACGGGCCTCGCGCAGCAGCCTGGCATCCGCCTTGTCACGGGCCTGTTCCTCGCGCAGATGCTGGGGCAGGGGGTCCGCGTGGCGGGCGGCATCCCCCGCGACATCGGCAATCGGGATGCGCGATCCAAGGCGGGAGGTTTCGCGTGCGAAACCCTCTTCGATTTCCTTCAGCTTCTCGACCGAAGGCGCCTCAAGCTGTTTCCGTCTCGCCATTTCCGGCCTCCTCCTTGCGTTCCTGATCGTCGCGCCACCATGTGCCAAGCAGGATTTCCTTGAACTCCGCATAGGTGCGGTCAAAGGTCTCTCTGCCGCGGGTATAGGTCTCGCGGTTGTAGTCGCGGTAATCGGCTTCATAGATGCCGCTCACGCTCTCCCCGGCCTGACCGACCATCGCCGTGAATTCCTGCCGGTAGGCGTTGGTCATGTCCCCGAAATAGGCCTGAATGACATTCGCCATGTCGGTCTGCTGGCTTGCGTCAAAGCGGGTGATGATCGCGCGGACCACATCCCATTCAAACTTCATCTCGGGCAGCCCGTTGTGCCGCCGCGCGGCGTTCTCGCCCTCTTCGATGGAGGCGAACGTGCTGTAGAGCATGTCAAAGAAACGGCCCGTGGAATCGAATTCGAGAAAGGACGCGCCCAGCGGGACAAGGATGATATCCGCCGCCGCCAGCGCATTGATCGTGAGGTAGCCAAGCGCCGGGGCCGTATCCACCAGGATGATGTCGTATTCGTCCAGCGCGCCGCCTTCCTCCAGCGCCGAGGTCAGCGCATCCCACAGCGCCCAATGCCGCAACGCCATCCGCCAGACGGGGATCTGGAATTCTGCCCAATAGAGGTTCAGCTGCGCGCCGATGAGGTCGATATTGGGCCAGTGGGTTGGCTGCACCACGTCTTTCAGAGAGGTTTTCAGCGCCTCGGTCAGGGTCTCATCCATCGGAATTTCCGGATCGCCCGATGTCGCCCGGATCTTGTTCTCCGCCGCTACCTGCGTGGCAAAGTCCTTGGCCAGAAGCGGGAAGATGGTCTGCCACTCATCCTCCACCTTGCCGCCCATGATCGACGTCATGGAGCCCTGGGAATCCAGGTCCACGACCAGCACCTTGTAGCCATCGAGCGCGGCCGACATGGCGAGGTGGGCACCGGTCGTCGTCTTGGATACGCCGCCCTTGAAATTCGCGACGGCGACGACCTTGGCCGGCAGGCCTTCGGGGCGATAGGGGCGGTATTCCTTGGTGCTGACGCCCTCTTCGGCGAAGTGCTGGCGCAGCGTCAGGATCTCTTCAAGACTGAACCGCCGGGCATTGCCTGACCCTTCGCCCTGGGGCAGTTCCGGATGTTTGTTCAGGACCCGTCTCAGGTGAGCAGGCGCGACGGGGATCAGATAGCGGCAAATTTCCCAGGTGGAGAATTTTCGCAGCTTCTTCTTCCCATCGGGGGCATAGCCCCGCTCGGCCAGATCGGCACGCCCGCGTGCGGCAAAGGCGGCGGCCTTGGCGAATCGGGCGGTGTCGACAGGATCGCTCAGCTTGGCCGCGGCGGCTTTGGGGTCGAGATTGAAATAGGGGGGCAGGGGTGGGGATGACTTCTTGTCCATGTCAGGGTGCCTCTGTCAGATCATCATTATTCGATGTTATCGCCGTAATAATGGCACATCTTAATGGCGGTGTGAATCGCCAAGATACCTCAGATGTTTTGGGGGCGGTCTTGGGTTTCGCATGCGAAACCGTCTCTAATAAGCCTATCATAAAGAAGAAGACAGCAATATAGGTTGTAGATTCTTTAGGTACTTTAGAGGCTTTAGGATAGGATAAGATTTATTTACCAAATACTTACATGCAGTACGGTACCTGTATGCAGGACAATAGGCACCCGTCTCCGGGTCGAAGGGGGCCCGGGTACAGGGTAAGGGGCCCCGATTCGCGGGGGCAGGGGGCCCAGCGAGCGGGAGAGCCTGTTTAGGCTCTGTTTTCAGACTCTCGCGCGATGCGCCGTCCCGTATACGGGTCCCTTTCATCCGGCCCGCGTTGCCAAAGGAACCCGTTTGCAGGATCAGCCTGCAGGCCCGCAAGGGTCCCCAGAGAAGTGTTGAGCACGGGCACCTTTTACGCCATACTCTGCGCCAAAGTCACACCCAAGAGCGGCCACCGCCACCCAAGTGACGACAGAGCAGGGCAGACCGATGGAACGGACCATTCCCCATGAAAAGCTGACAGGTGCATTGCGCCGCCAGTCGGTGAAAAAGAACGTCGCCGCAATTCATGTGTCGGGCAAGCTGACGCTGTTGCAGCGCAAGCTCAGCAATGTGCTGCTGCTGAATGCCTACGACAGGCTGGTCACATCCAGCAGGCATCAGATCGACGCCCGGACCCTGTGCATGATGGTGGGGTACAATTCCAACGACATGGACACGCTGAAACAGTCGCTGCGCAGCCTGGCGGAAACGACGGCGGAATGGGACATGCTGGATGCCAACGGGCGGCAGGAATGGGGTGTGTCGGCGCTGTTGTCCTATGCGAAACTGTCGGGCGGGGTCTGCGAATATGCCTATTCGCCAGCATTGGCCGAGAAGCTTCACGACCCCAAGGTCTTTGCCCTGATCAACCTGAACATCCAGCGGCGCTTTACCTCGGGCCATGCGCTGGCGCTTTACGAAAACTGCTATCGCTTCGTGCGCACCGGGTCGACGGGCTGGTGGCCCATCGACCTGTTCCGCCGCCTGATGGGAGTGGACGGCAGCGCCTATTACGAGAGCTTCAAGCACCTCAACGCGAAGATCATCAAACCCGCCGTGGCGGAGGTGAACAAGACCTCCAACATCCTGATCGAGCCGGAGCTGCACAAGATGGGCCGTCAGGTCAGCGACATCCGTTTTCGGATCAGGGAGAACCCGCAGCTTGCCATGCTCGACATCGACGATGGCGAAGGGCTGCGGCAGGGGCCGGTCTATGCCAGCCTGATGGAACTGGGTGTCAGCGACCGGCTGGCGCGGCAGTGGATCTCTGAACATGGTGAGGTGTATGTCGCTGAAAAGGTGTCCTATCTGAAGGGCAGGGGGGCGGTGGAAAGCCCGATCGGCTATCTTCGCGCCGCGCTGCGCGATGACTACAAGGCGCCCGCGCCCCCCGAACCCAGCGACCGTGCCAAGGCGGCGGCAAGCGCGCGGATGACCCAGGCGCGCGAGGTCGACAGTGCCGAGGCCGCGCGTGCGCAGCTGGTGGACGAAGAGCGCAAGGCGCGTGCCGCGATCATGGCGCGGGTGCAGGAGATCGTCGCGGCCCGCAGCCCCACCCAGCGCGATGCCGACCGCCGCCTGTTTCTGGCCTGGCTCGACGACGAGCTGCTGAAATCCGAGTTTTCACGGCTGGGCTGGAGGTCGGCGCTGTGTGTGACCGAGATGGTCGCCTTCTGGCGGGACATGATGCCGGACGCATTCGACGGGCTGGAGACAGCAGCCTAGCAAAGCACCGATCCCGAAGGCGGTTCGGGCCTGCCGCGCCTGCGCGGATGAAGCCGATTGACTCATAATTTTTATGCGCTAAAAAATTTTATGAGGTAAAAGGACATCTGTCATGGTCGTGGACTCCGGTTTGCGGGATCGCAAGAAGGCCAGGCGCCACGACGACATCGTCGCGGCGGCGATCGAGCTGTTCGGGCGAAAGGGCGTCGATGCCACCACGATCGCGGACATCGCCGCGGCCTGCGAGGTGTCGGCGCCGACGGTGTTCAACTATTTCGGGTCCAAGGACGGTCTGCTGGTCGCCATCATAGAGGACGGCACACGGCGCAAGCGCGAGACCGGATCGCTGCGGCCCGTGCTGCGGGATGTGCCCCTGATCGACGTGGTGGTGGATCTGTTTTCCACGATTTCGCAGGAGACGCTGGATATCGCGTCGCGGCGGGTCTGGCGCTATGCCGAGGCGTCGGTGATCCGGCGGCCGGAGACGGAGCTGTCGGCGCGCTACCGCAACACCTCGCGCCTGCTGGTCGATGCGATTGCGGCGCGGCTTGGTGCCTATGCGCTGCGCACCCGATCCGGGGCGGAGATGGATGTGCGGGTGCTGGCGCGGATGCTGCACGATCTGTGGATGCCCTGCTATCTGTCGCTGATCACGGAGCCGCAGATGACCCTGGCCGACCATGACGCGCTGGTGTCGGCGCGGATGCAGCCTTTTCTGGCCTGCGTCTTCGATGACGCGACCCTTGCCGCGCCTGCGGTCGCGGGGATGGACGCTGACCTGACGCTGTTTGACGGGAGGATCACCCATGCGCGGTGAATGCCCCGACATCACGACCCTGGGCGCGCCGCTGTCGCCCGGTCAGCCCCGTCTGACGCGGGTCTGTTCGATCCGGGCCGAGATCGGACCGGCGACGGAATTCGACACCAGCCGGGGCACCGGCCGGGCGATGTTCCCGATCACCGGCGGCGCGGCCGCGGCGTCGGACTGGCGCGCGACGATCCTGCCCGGCGGTGCGGATTTCGCGCGCCGCCTTGCGGATGGCACCTACGAGATCGAGGCGCGCTATTTCCTGGAGCTGGAAGATGGTACGGTGGTGATGGTCCATAACGCCGGGCGTATGGTGCCGCAGGCTGATGGCAGTTTCCACGGCCGCACCCGCGCCGAGCTGGAGGTGCCGCCGGGCCCTCATGCGGCGCTGGCCGATATGGTGCTGTTCGGCACCGCCTATGCGCCCGCCGATGACGAGGGCAACGTATTCATCGAACTTTGGCACGCCGCGGTCTGAGGGGCCGCGCGCAGCCCGGGTCGAACATTTGGAAAGGATCGACATGACACGTCTGAACACACGCAGCGCCTGGGAAATGGACCGTGCGCATCTGCTGCATCCCTACACGGATTTCGCCAGCTTCAAGGAAGAGGGCAGCCAGGTCATCGAGGGCGCCAGCGGTATCCATGTGACCGACAGCAGCGGGCGCAAGCTGCTGGACGGGATCGCGGGCCTGTGGTGCGTCAACATCGGTCATGGCCGCAAGGACATGGCAGAGGCCATCGCCAAACAGGTGATGGACATGCAGTATTACAACCCCTTCGGCCACAGCACCAATGTTCCGGCGGCGGAGTTCGGTGCCTGGCTGGCCGATCATGCGCCGGGCGATCTGAACCACGTCTTTTATTCCTGCGGCGGCAGCACCGCGAACGAGGCGGCGGTGCGGATCGCGCATTTCTACCACGAGATGCGCGGCAAGCGGACAAAGAAAAAGATCATCTCGCGCAATTACGCCTATCATGGCGCGACCTATTTCGCGGCGAACCTGACCGGGATCGAGGGCACCAAGACCGGGTTCAACCGGATCGCGGATGACATCATCCGCTATGTCTCGGCGGCGAACATGTACGCCAAGCCGGAGGACCAGACCGAGGCGCAGTATTGCGACCACCTCGTGCGGGAGTTCGAAACGGCGATTGCGAACAACGGCGCGGACAATATCGCCGCGTTCATCGCAGAGCCGATCATGGGCGCGGGCGGGGTGCTGATCGCCCCCGCGGGTTATCACAGGCGGATGAAGGAGGTCTGTGCGCGCCACGACATCCTTTATATCGCGGACGAGGTCGTGACCGCCTTTGGCCGGCTGGGCCACTGGTTCGCGTCCGAGGCGGTGTTCGACTGCCAGCCCGACATCATCGTATCGGCCAAGGGGATCACATCGGGCTACATTCCGCTGGGCGCGACGATCCTGTCGGATGAAATCTACGATGTGATCAGCCATCCGCAGGCGGAGGGTGCGACGTTTTCGATGGGCCTGACCTACTGGGGGCATCCGGTGGCCTGCGCCGCGGCGCTGAAGAACGTCGAGATCATGGAGAACGAGGGGATGCTGGCCAATGCGGCAAGCTCGGGTGCCTATCTGCAAAAGACCGCACAGCGGCTGGCGGATCTGCCCGGCGTGGGCGACGTACGCGGGCATGGCCTGATGTTGGCGGTGGACATGGTGGCCGACAAGCAGACGCGGGCGGGCATGGACCCGGCTCTGGGTTGCGGCCAGCGGATTTTCCAGAAATGCGTGGAGCGGGGCGTGATCGTGCGGCCCGTGGGCGACCGGCTGGTGCTGTCCCCGCCGTTGATCATCACGCCCGAACAATGCGACCGGATCGTCGATGTCCTGGGCGAGGCGATCGGTGAATTCGCGGGCGAAATCGCCTGAGCCAGGCCTAATCCCCCAGGTCGATCGGGCCGTGTTCCGGGTACATGTCGCCGGGGCCGGGATTGCCGGGCCGGGTTGCGCCGCCCATGTGGGTCATCACCCCCCAGACCGCGTTCAGCGCGGTCTGCACGGCGCCCTCGACCCAGGCAGGGGTCCAGCTGATGCCGTCGCCCGCGATGAAGAGGCCCTTTTCCTGCGGCGGCATGTCCGCCTGCATGAAATGGCCGAACATGCGGTAGTTGTAGCGGTAATGGCCGGGCAGGGCGCCCTTGAACGCGCCGAGGAAGTTCTCGTCGCTTTCCCAGCTGACGGTGATCGGGTTGCCGACGATGTGGCTGGCGATATCCACCTGGGGGTAGATCTTGCGCAGCACGTCGAGCGCCAGTTCGACGCGGCGGTTGACCGACAGCGGCTCCATCTTCAGCGCATCCGACATCCATGAATAGGTCAGGCAGATGACGGCGGGCTCGTCCGGGCCGTTTTCGAACAGATAGGTGCCGCGGGTCATCCGGTCGGTGAGGGTGACGCTCATCCGTTCGTGCCCGGTGGCCGGGTCGCGGTCGCGCCAGAAGGGGCGGTCCACCATCACGAAGGTCTTGGACGACTGCATGTAGCGGGTCCGGTCCAGTGCCATCCACATGTTCTGGCTGAGCAGCCGTTCGTCAAAGTCGATGGCGGTGCTGAGCACCCAGCTTTGGCAGGTGCTGATCACCGCGTCGTAGCGTTCGGTGCGGCCCCAGCGGTCGCGCAGGATGAAGGGGCCTTCGTCGCCTTCGCGGTGGACCGCGACGACGCCGGGCAGGGTGGAACCGCCATGCAGCTTTTGCAGCGAGGTGCCTGCGGGCCAATGGGCCATGCGGTCGGGCTGGCGTGTCCACAGGCCCTTTGGCACCTGCTGGACGCCGCCAACCATGTACCGCTGGTCGTCGTCGAAGCCCAGAAGGTTCACACGCAGGATTTCCAGCATCGTGTTGGCAAAGTCGCTGTCCCAGCCCCCGGTGCCGAAGCCGACCTGGCCAAAGACTTCGCGGTGACGGAAGCTGAGCCTGCGGAAGGCGTCCGAGGAGGCGATGAAGTCGTAGAAGCTGCGGTCGTCCCAGTCGCGCACGATGGGATTCCACAGCTCCTTGACGCGGGCGGCGTCGCGGTCGCGCACGGCGGCGCGCAGGGCCGAGAACTGCACATGATCCTCAAGCGCCTGATCGTAGGCGTCGCTGACTTCGCGGTAGAGCGGCGGCAGGTCATCGAGGCTTTCTGCGTAGAGCGTCTGGCCCGCGAGGTCGATCACGGTGGACCCCGCGGCGGGCGTCAGGGGGTTGGGAAAGGGGCGGGAGGCGATGCCCAGCCTGTCCACGTAGTGATAGAAGGCGGTGGAGGAGATCGGAAAGCGCATGCCGCCCAGTTCGGCGATGGCGCCGTCGGACCCTTCGAAAGCCTGGCTGCGCAGGCGTCCGCCAAGCTGGCCCGCCTCGTACACCACCGGGTGCAGGCCCAGTTTCATCAGCTCGTAGGCGCAGACCATGCCGGAAATCCCGGCGCCGATGATCGCCACCTTGCTGCCGTGGCTTTCCGCCGGGACCGAACCGATGCCGTCGGGGTGCTTGATCCACTGATCGTAGGCAAAGGTGAAATCGGGGCCGAAGGCGGTGACGGCGGGGGCGGGTCTGTCGGGGTCGTGCATCGGTGTCAGTCGTCCTCTGGGGCGGGAAGGTAGACGTCGGGCCGCCGGTCCGCCAGGTAGTTCACGCCCTGCCGTACCTGCGCGATGCGGGCGCGGTCAAGCGAAGCGGCGATCAGCCCTTCGCCGGTGCCGGCACGGGCGAGGTCCGCGCCAGACGGGTCGCAGATGCAGGACAGGCCGCAGTAGTCAAAGCCGTCTTCGCGGCCGATGTAATTGGCGTAGGCGACGAAGATGCCGTTCTCTTCGGCCCGCGCGGGCACGAGGCGGTTCGGCACCGACAGGTAGGGTGCCATGTTGGCGGTGGGCACCAGCAGCGCCTCGGCCCCGTCCCGGGCACTGGCGCGGGCCAGTTCGGGAAATTCGATGTCGTAGCAGATGGCGAGCGCGACGCGCCAGCCGTTCAGCGTGACGACCGGGCTGCGGGCAGGGCCGGGGTGAAACTGCGTTGCGTCCACATCGCCGAAGAGGTGCGTTTTGCGGTAGGTGCAGAGCGCGGCACCGCCCGCATCCACAAGCTGCGCCGCGTTGTAGAGCCGGTCACGGTCCCGTTCGGGGAAGCCGAAGAGAATGGCGAGGCCCGTCTGCCGGGCAAGGTCGGCCACCGCGCGGGCCAGTGCGCCGTCGCGCGGCTGGGCCAGCTGCGATACGGCCCCGGCACCGATGTTGTAGCCGGTGAGGTACATTTCGGGGGTGATCAGCAGATCGCAGCCAAGCGCGCGGGCATCCCGTGCGGCACGCGCCAGCCGGTCCAGCGCGCGCGGCGGGTCCGTGCGGATGGGCGGGACCTGCATGCAGGCGATCTTCATGGGGTCATCCTGTTGTCCTGTCTGCCGGGTGCCGAACCCTGGCGTTCTGCCCATCAGTTCGATTTTCGCGCCCGATCGTCAACCGGGTTCCGGGTGCCAGCCTGGCACCCTGCGCGGCGTGCCGCGGAAATGACGGGGAGAAAAGGAAAACGGCGGCACCCGGGAGGAGGTGGATGCCGCCGCTAATCCGCGTCGGTCCAGGGAGGAGGAGAAGACCGACTACAAGAAAGGTTATATCGCTAACGCTGCAGCTGCACAATAGCCGGGCCATGACATTTCTGCATTGCAGCATTGCGGAAACAGCGGGGCTGCGGCCCCGCTGCCCCGGTCAGACCGCTTCGATTGCGACGGCGATGCCCTGGCCCACGCCGATGCACATGGTCGCCAGTGCTTTCTGACCCGGTTCCAGCCCCAGCATCGCCGAGCCGGTGATGCGCGCGCCGGACATGCCCAGCGGATGACCCAGCGAGATGGCACCGCCATTGGGGTTCACGCGCGGATCGTCGTCGGCGATGCCCAGGTCGCGCAGGGTGGCCAGCCCTTGGGAGGCGAAGGCTTCGTTCAGTTCGATGACCGAGAAGTCCTGTTGCTTGAGCCCCAGCCGCGCCATCAGCTTTTTCGACGCGGGGGCGGGACCGATCCCCATGATGCGCGGCGGCACCCCGGCGGTCGCGCCGCCCAGCACCTTGGCAATGGGTTTCAGCCCGTGTTTCTCGACGGCCTCGGCGGAGGCGATGATCAGCGCGGCGGCGCCGTCGTTGACACCCGAGGCGTTGCCCGCGGTGATCGTGCCATCCGCCTTGACGAAGGGTTTGAGCTTTTGCAGCGCCTCGGGCGTGGTGTCGGGGCGGGGATGTTCGTCCTGCGACACAACGACCGGGTCGCCCCTGCGCTGCGGGATGCTGACCGGGACGATCTCTTTGGCGAGGCGGCCGTTTTCCATGGCGGCCCCGGCCCTGTGCTGTGACCGCAGGGCAAAGGCGTCCTGGTCTTCGCGGGCGATGCCGAAATCTTCGGCCACGTTTTCGGCAGTCTCCGGCATGGAATCGACGCCGTACTGGGATTTCATCAGCTTGTTGACAAAGCGCCAGCCGATGGTGGTGTCAAATACCTCGTTGCTGCGCGAAAAGGCGGCGTCGGCCTTGGGCATCACGAAGGGCGCGCGCGACATGCTTTCCACGCCACCGGCGACGATCAGATGTGCCTCCCCGGCGCGGATCGCGCGGGCGGCGGTGATGATCGCATCCATGCCCGACCCGCAGAGGCGGTTGATCGTGGCGCCGGGCACCGCGTCGGGATAGCCCGCCAGCAGCAGCGACATGCGGGCCACGTTCCGGTTGTCCTCGCCCGCCTGATTGGCGCAGCCGAAGAGCACTTCGTCGATGGCGGACAGGTCCATGTCGGGGTTGCGATCGGCCAGCGCCCGGAGCGGGATCGCGCCGAGGTCGTCCGCCCGGACGGAGGAGAGCGCGCCGCCGTAGCGGCCGATGGGGGTGCGGATGTAGTCGCAGATGTAGACGTCGTTCATTCCAGATCCTTTGGTACGTTCAGGTCGGCCACCTGGCCGTCGGTGTGAAGGGTTGCGCCGGTGACGGCCTGCAAGGCGTCCATTTCGAGGCCGGGCAGTTTCTCGCGCAGGACAAAGCCGCGGTCGGTTACGTCGATCACGGCGAGCGAGGTATAGACGCGCGTGACGCAGCCCACGCCGGTCAGCGGGAAGGTGCAGGATTCCACCAGCTTGGGGCCGCCGTCCTTGGTCACGTGGTCGGTGACGACCGCCACCCGCCGCGCGCCGTGCACGAGGTCCATCGCGCCGCCCACCGCCGGGACGCCCTTGCTGCCCACGCGCCAGTTGGCCAGATCGCCGTTCTGCGCGACCTGGTAGGCGCCCAGCACGGCAAGGTCCAGATGCCCGCCGCGCACCATGGCGAAACTGTCGGCGTGGTGAAAGAACGCAGCGCCCGGGTTCAGGGTGATCGCTTTCTTGCCCGCATTGATCAGGTCCCAGTCTTCTTCCCCCTCTGCCGGGGCCTTGCCAAAGCCCAGCACCCCGTTTTCGGTGTGATAGGTTACATCGCGGCCTTCGGGCTGGAATTTGGCGATCATCTCGGGGAAGCCGATCCCGAGGTTGACGTATGATCCGTCCTCGATGTCCTGCGCAGCGCGCCAGGCGATCTGTGCGTTGGACAGTTTTTCCTTCATGATGTCGAACTCTGCCATCAGTATACCACTCCCGCGCGTACCAGCACTTCTTCCTGTTGGGGGTCCGTCACTTCGACCACGGCATCGACAAAGATGCCCGGCGTGATGACCTGTTGCGGGTCGATGCAGCCGGGCTGTCCCAGCGCGCTGACCTGCGCGATCGTGGTGTCGGCGGCCATGGCCATCAGCGGATTGAAGTTCCGCCCCGCCATCCGGTAGGTCAGGTTGCCCGCCGTGTCGCCCTGCTGGCCCTTGATCAGGGCGAAGTCGGCCTTGAGCCAGCGTTCGCGGACGTACATCTTGCCGTCGAATTCCTCGGTCGGTTTGCCCTCGGCCAGTTCGGTGCCGTAGGAGCTGGGGGTGTAGAAAGCGGGTATGCCGGCCCCCGCCGCGCGGATGCGTTCGGCCAGGGTGCCTTGGGGCACAAGGTCGAGCGCGATTTCCCCCGCGAGGTATTTTTCGTTGAAAGCTTCGGCGTTCGAACTGCGCGGGAAGGAGCAGATCATTCTGGCCACCATGCCGGCCTTGATCATTGCCGCGATGCCGATGCCGCCATTGCCCGCGTTGTTGTTGATCACCGTGAGGCCCGAGGGGCTGCCGGTGTCGCGGTAGCGGTCGATGAGCGCGTGGATCAGTTCGACCGGCGCGCCGGAGCCGCCGAACCCGCCGATCATCACTGTCGCCCCGTCTGGTATCTGCGCAACCGCATCGGCTGCGGAAGAAACGGTCTTGTCCATGTGAAGTCTCCGATTGTTGCCATTGGTCTAGCGGGCGGGCGACCGGGTTTCGAGTGCTTTGTGCGCTTATCGACATTTGTTCGTAATGTGATACTGAGTGTGCTCATGGTGAACAAATCGGGCGATACGATTTCGTCGCTGGCCAAGGGGTTGCGGGTGATCGAATGTTTCGGGGCGGAGGCCCCGAAGCTGAGCATCAGCGATGTGGCGGCGCGCACCGGGCTGGACAGGGCGACGGCGCGGCGGTGCCTGTTGACCCTGCACGCCGAAGGATATGCGGGGTACGATGGCAAGTTCTTTACCCTGACGCATCGGGCGTTGCGGTTGGGGATGGGGGCCATTGCGTCGCTTGAACTGCCGCAGATCGTGCAGCCCTGGCTGGATCAGCTGACCGAACAGATCGGGCAAAGCTGTTCGGTTGCGGTTCTGGACGAGACCGAGATCGTCTATCTGGCGCGGGCGGCGCAAAAGCGGGTCATGTCCATCGGGCTGATGCCCGGTTCGCGGCTGCCGGCGCATTGCACCTCGTTGGGGCGCATCCTTTTGGGGGCGCTGCCGGAGGGGGAGGCACGCGCGGTCATCGACGCCTCTGACCTGTCGCCGCGCACCGCCTACAGCCTGACCGACCCCGATGAGATCATGGCGCGGATCGACGCGGCGCGGCAGGCGGGCCATACGGTTGTCGACCAGGAGGTCGAGGTCGGGTTGCGGGCTATCGCCGTGCCGCTGCGCAACCGCGCGGGTGCCGTGGTTGCCGCGCTGAATGCCGGGATGGCGGCGACGCACCGCGACCCCGGCGAGATTGCGCAGAGCTGCCTGCCGCCGATGCTGCGGGTGCAGGCCGGGATCGCGCGTATCCTGGCCTGACGGGGATGCGCACACGGCTTGTTGCAACCCTGACGCCCGCCTCCTAGGGTGCCGCAACATCAGGAGACACCATGACAGACCAGCCCCAGGACGCGCTGCGCTTTCCGTTCGAGACGATGCCGGAGTTCGGCGAAATAACCGAGGTGCGGCCCGGCATTCTGTGGACCCGTGTGCCGCTGCCTTACCGGCTGGACCATGTGAACATCTACCTGATCCGTGACGGAGAGGGCTGGGCGGTCATCGACACCGGCATTCAGACGGACGCGGCCAGGCAGACCTGGGAGCATATCCTGGCCGGTCCGCTGAAGGGCGCGCGCATCACCCGCGTGATCGTGACGCATTATCATCCCGATCACATCGGTCTGGCGGGATGGCTGTGCGACCGTTTCGATGCGCCGCTGCTGACCAGTTTCTCCACGTTCATGGGGTGCAAGGTGATCTCGCAGGGGGCGAGCGAGAGCATGACCCGCTACAATTTCGATTTCTACCTCAGCCACGGCATGACCGAGCAGGCGGCCGGGGTGGTGGCGATCCAGGGCAACGAATACCTGCGCCGGGTGGGGTCCCTGCCCAAGTCCTTCCTGCGGTTGCTTATGCCCGACACGCTGGAGATCGGCGGGCGGGCGTTTCGCGTGATCACCGGAGACGGCCATGCGGCGGAACAGGTGATGCTGTATTGCCAGGACGAGGGGCTGCTGTTTGCCGCCGATCAGGTGATCGAGAGAATCTCGCCCAACATCAGCGTTTTCGCCGATGAGCCGAACGGCGATCCGCTGGGGCATTTTCTGCGCGCGCTGCGGTTCCTGCGGGCCGAGATTCCGGATGATGTGCTGGTGCTGCCGGGGCACCGGCGGATCTTTCACGGGTTGCACCAACGCTGCGCCGAGCTGGAGGCGCACCATCAGGAAAGGTGCCAGCGGGTGCTGGACGCCTGTGCCGGGGGGCCGAAGTCCATCGCGGACCTTGTGCCGGTGCTGTTCACGCGTGACCTTGACCCCCACCAGATGAGCTTTGCCTTCACCGAGACGCTGGCGCATGTGAACCGGCTGGTGCGGCGGGGTGAGATCACCGCCGACGTCCGGGACGGGCGCATTTTTCATGTGCTGAGCGGGGCGGCCGAATGACGGACGACCGCGACCGCGCGACAGTTGCCATTGTCGGGGCAGGGCTGATCGGCGCGGCCTGGGCCGCGTTGTTCGCCCATCACGGATTTGCAGTGCGCCTGTGGGACCCTCAGGCCGGGGCGCTGGACCGGGCGGCGGAGGCGTTGCCGCGTCTGTCGGCGCAATTGTCGGAAATTTCGGCGGCGCGGGGTGGGCCGGGCGACGTTCGCCGCTGCGATACCCTGCCGCAAGCGGTGTCGGGGGCCGTGCTGATCCAGGAAAGCGCGCCTGAGGATGTGCCGCTGAAACACGCGCTGCTTGCGGAGATCGAGACGGCGATGGTGCCCGAGGCGATCATCGCGTCGTCCACCTCGGCGCTGACGTGGTCGGAACTGGCGCCGGGGCTGGCTGATCCGGCGCGGCTGATCACCGCGCATCCGTTCAACCCGCCGCATCTGGTGCCGCTGGTTGAGCTTTTCGGCAGCGATCCGGCGCGGGTGGACGCGGCAGAGGCGTTGTACCGTGCGGCGGGCCGCGTGCCGGTGCGGCTGCGCAAGGATGCGACGGGGCACATCGCGAACAGGCTTGCCTCCGCCCTCTGGCGCGAGGCGGTCCACATGGTGCAGGAGGGCATCGCGGATGTGGAGGCGATCGACGCGGCGCTGGTCAACGGTCCGGGACTGCGCTGGTCGGTGCTGGGGGCGCATATGGCCTATCATCTGGGCGGCGGGCCGCAGGGGATGGCGGGATACCTCGATCATCTCGGCCCCAGCCAGGAACGCCGCTGGGCATCGCTGGGCACACCGTCCCTGACGCCAGAGGTGCAGGCGGCGCTGATCGACGGGGTCGCCCGCGAAGCCGAAGGGCGCAGCATCGCGGAGCTTGAGGCGGCGCGGGACGCTGCGTTGATCGCGCTGCTGCGCGCGCGGACGTCCGGAGCCTAGCCAAAGACCTGTGGATCGCGCGGCAGCCGGGTGATGGACCGGGCGCCAGTCTCGGTGATCAGCACGTCATCCTCGATCCGCACACCCAGCTTGCCGGGGTGGTAGAGGCCGGGTTCGATGGTGATGACCATGCCGGGTTCCAGGGGCGCGTGGTTGCCGCGCATCAGCTGCGGGGCCTCGTGCACGTCAAGCCCGAGCCCGTGGCCGACCTTGTGACGGATGTTGTCGGCAAAGCCCGCGGCGCTGAGGTGGTCCTGCACGGCCATGTCCAGATCGTGGGGCGTCAGGCCGGGGCGGCACATGTCGCAGGCCAGCCGGTTGGCGCCAAGCACGGCGTCATAGAGCGGGCGGTGATCCTGCGGCACGTCCTCGCAGAAATAGGTGCGGGTGATGTCGGCGTTGTAGCCGTTCAGCTTTGCGCCGAAATCGAAGAGCAGCGCATCGCCGCGCTGCACCTTGCGGTCGGCGGAGGGCACGCCATGGCAGTCCGCCGCCGCCGCCCCGGCCAGGACGATAAGGTCGAAGGCCGCGCCTTCGGCCCCGCGTTCCAGCATGTTGATCAGCAGCTTCGCGCGGATCTCGGTTTCGGTCAGGCCCGCGCCGATCTGGCCCAGTGTCGCGGTCAGCGCGTCCTCGCTGATTTTCACCACCTGTTCGATGGCCGCGACCTCGGCCTCGTCCTTGTGCAGGCGCAGCGGCAGCAGGATGTCGCTGCCGTCCGTCATGTCGGTGCCGAAGGCGCGGGCGAGGGCCGCTGCCTCGAACTGGCGCATCCGGCCGCTTTCCACGGCAAGCGTGGTCAGCCCTGTCTGGCGCGCGAGGGTTGCCAGCGCGTCGGCATAGCCGTCCGCATCCTGCCAGAACACGGTTCGCGCCTGTGGCATCCGGGTGGTCCACATGTCGCGTTCCAGCGCCGGAATCGCCGCGTGCACCGCGCCGGTGGCGGTCACGATCAGGATTGTAGGCCGTTCCATCAGGCCCAGCCGGACCCCGGTGAGATAGTAAAAGTTCGGCCCCGGCACCATCGCGATGGCGGGGCAATCGTGATCTTGCAGCAGTTTGGTCAGTTTGCCGATGCGGCTGTCGAAATCCATGCGGGGTCCTTTCATGCGTCCGCGCCAACCTTGCGCATCCGCGACCGGATGCCAAGCGGTGCGGGCAGGCCCGGGGATCAGTCCAGCGGCAGGCCGACGTAATTTTCTGCGATGGCGCGAGAGGCGGCTTCGGAGCTGCGCAGGAAGTCGAACTCGGCCCGCTGCATCCGCTTTTCAAAGGGGGAATTTTCGGGGAACTGGTGCATCAGCGTGGACAGCTGCCAGGAGAAGCGTTCGCACTTCCAGACCCGCTGCAGGACGGTCTGGGAATAGCTGTCGATCAGGGCATCGTTGCCGTGGTTGTAGTGCGCGTCGAGTGCGCGGTGCAGAAGGCGCACATCGGCGACCGCCAGGTTCAGGCCCTTGGCGCCGGTGGGCGGCACGATATGGGCCGAATCCCCGGCCAGGAAAAGATTGCCGTAGCGCATCGGTTCGGCGACGAAGGATCGCATCGGCGCGATGCTTTTCTCGAAGGATGGTCCGGTTTCAAGCTGCGCGGCGGCGTCCGGGCCGAGGCGGGACGCGAATTCCTCCCAAAAGCGGTCATCGGACCAGTCGGCCACATCGTCGGAAGCATCGCATTGGATGTAATAGCGGCTGCGGGTGTTCGACCGCATGGACGCCAGGGCGAAGCCGCGGTCATGGTTGGCATAGATCAATTCGTGCGAGACCGGCGGTTTCTCAACCAGGATGCCGAGCCAGCCAAAGGGATAGACACGCTCGAAGGTTTTCAGCACATCCGCCGGGATCGCCTGTCGCGACACGCCATGAAATCCGTCGCAGCCCGCGATATAGTCGCATTCGATGACGACCTTGCCGCCGTCATGGACGAAGTGGACGCTGGGGCGGTCGGACTTGAGGTCGGTCGGGGTGACATCATCGACGTTGAAGAAGAACTGCTGTCCATCCTGCATGCGCTTTTCGAACAGGTCCTTGGTCATTTCGGTCTGGCCGTAGACGGTCACGGTCTTGCCGGTCAGTCCGGCCAGGTCGATGCGGTGGCGGTCGCCGTCGAAAGCCAGTTCGAAGCCGGAGTGCGGCAGCCCCTCGCGATGAAGGCGGTCGGCGGCGCCCGCCTCCTCCAATGCCTCGACGGTGCCCTGTTCCAGAACACCGGCGCGGACGCGCCCTTCGATATAGGCGCGGTCCTTGCGATCCAGCACGATGGTGTCGATCCCGGCATTGGCGAGAAGTTGCGAGAGCAGCAATCCGGCGGGACCGGACCCGATGATGCAGACGGATGTCCTGATGGTCTTGCTGGTCATGAAGTCGGGCTCCGCTGCGTGCTGTGGGGGTGTCCGGGATCATAGCGGGATGCGCGCGGCGACAAATGGACAGCAGGCGCGAATTTTTGTACTATCCGATCAGATCGGCGATTTTTCGACCTGTGATCGGATCAAAAAGGGAAAATTGTTGCCGGACCGCATCCCCACATATGAACTGTACGGCGAATACCTGGCCGGAACGCGCAGCGATCCGGTGCACCATGAGACGATCCGCGAGCGCAGCAGCAAGCATGATTGGACGATCCGTCTGCACCGGCACCGGAAGCTGGCGCAGATCTTTCTGTTTCAGACGCCGGGGGTGGCGATCCGTCTGGGGGACCTGAATTTCCGCAGCTCGGAACCGGTGATCCTGATCGTCCCCCCGGACATCGTGCATGGCTTCCTGTTTCCCCCCGAGATCGTCGGCGATGTGATCAGCCTGCGGCTGCACCTGCTGGAACCGGACACCGCCGCGCGCCTGCATGGACTGGTCGCGGCGGGGGGCGCTTTGCTGCCACGGCAAAGCGCGCCGCATTTCGATGCCATCGACGCGCTGATGGGGCAGCTGCGCGGGGCGCTGCGCGACTTTGGCGCGGCGCGGGCCGAATTGCTCGACACGCTGGTCCGGCTGGTGCTGATCTATCTCGAATCCGACCGGCGCGGCGCGCAACCGCTGGGGACGCCGCCTGTCCGGCAGGACCAGACCCTGCATGAAAGCCAGGTGCAGGCCTTTTGCGCGGCGGTGGAGGCGCATTTCGACAGCCGGATGACGCTGGACGCCTATGCCGAGGCGATCGGCGTTTCGGTGCCGCATCTGAACCGATTGTGCCGCCGCATCCTGGGCACCACGCCCAACGCCCTGATCCGGCAGCGTCGGATGGTCGAGGCGAAACACCTGCTGGAGTTCACCCGCCATTCCGTTGCCGACATCGCCGCGCGGGCGGGATTTTCGGATCCGGGGTACTTCAGCCGCAGCTTCCGGGCCGACACCGGACTGACGCCTGGCGCGTATCGCAGGCAGCAGGGCGGCTAGGCCGGGGGTGCCGTTGGGGAAATCAGGGTTGCCAAACCCGTTCGTTTCCAAAAAACTGCCGGGAGACAAAAAATCTAGGGAGTTCAATATGACCAAGACGATCACGTTGCTGTCGACCGCGATGCTGCTGTCTACCACGGCGCTGGCCCAGGCCGAGACGCTGCGGTGGGCGCGTGCAGGCGATGCGCTGACACTCGATCCGCATTCCCAGAACGAAGGGCCGACCCACACGATTCGCCACCAGATGTACGAGCCGCTGATCATCCGCGATGTCACCGGCGCGTTCGAACCGGCGCTGGCCACCGAATGGGCGCCGAAGGATGACGACCCGAACGTCTGGGTCTTCAAGCTGCGCGAAGGGGTGAAGTTTCACGACGGCGCTGACTTTACCGCCGAGGACGTGGTGTTCAGCTTCAACCGTGCCCAATCCGAGAATTCGGACATGAAGGAGCTGATCAATTCGATCACCGAGGTGCGTGCGGTGGATGATTACACCGTCGAGATGGTCACTGACGGGCCGAACCCGATCCTGCCCAGCAACCTGACAAACCTGTTCATCATGGACAAGGACTGGACCGAGGCGAACAACACCGTCGATGTGCAGGACTTCGAAGGCGGCGAGCTGACCTATGCCACCACCAATGCCAACGGCACCGGCCCCTACAAGCTGGAAAGCCGCGAGCAGGACGTGAAGACGGTCATGACCCTGAACGAAGACTACTGGGGCAAGGACCAGTTCCCGCTGGAAGTGACCGAAATCGTCTACACGCCGATTCAGAACGCCGCGACCCGTGTCGCCGCCATGCTGTCGGGTGAGGTGGACTTCCTTCAGGATATGCCGGTGCAGGACCTTGAGCGGGTGAACAACGCCGACGGTCTGACGGTCAAGCAGGCCCCGCAGAACAGGGTGATCTTCTTTGGCATGAACCAGGGCGCCGATGACATCGAGGCCGATGATGTCGAGGGCAAGAACCCGCTTGCCGACGCCAAGGTGCGCAAGGCGATGTCGATGGCGATTAACCGTGATGCCATCCAGCAGGTCGTGATGCGCGGGCAATCCCAGCCCGCCGGGATGATCGCGCCGCCCTTCGTCAACGGCTGGACCGAGGAAATGGATGCCGAATCCCAGACCGACATCGAAGGTGCGAAGAAACTGATGGAAGAGGCGGGATATGGCGACGGCTTCTCGATCCGCCTTGACTGCCCGAACGACCGCTACGTCAACGACGAGGCGATCTGTCAGGCCGCTGTCGGCATGCTGGGTCAGATCGGCGTGACCGTGAACCTGGACGCCAAGCCCAAGGCGCAGCATTTCCCGCTGATCACCGACGGCAAGACCGACTTCTACATGTTGGGCTGGGGCGTACCGACCTACGATTCAGAGTATATCTTCAACTTCCTCGTTCACGGTCGCGAGGATGACATCGGCACCTGGAATGGCACCGGCTATGACAATGACGAGCTGGACGCGATGATCAAGAGCCTCGCATCCAACACCGATCTGGAGGCCCGCAATGCGGACATCGCAGAGATCTGGCGCGTGGTGCAGGATGAGACGCTCTATATTCCGATCCACCACCAGGTCCTGAACTGGGGCATGGCGGACGGTGTCGGGATCGAGGTCGACCCCGAGGATCAGCCCAAGGTGAAGTATTTCACGATGAACTGATGGGCCTGCAAGGCGATGGAAGGGGCGGTGTCACGGCACCGCCCTTTTTCAATGCATCCGCGCTTTTGCGATCTGCCAGCCCATCCATGTCTTATGACACATTTGTGAGCAGGCCCATGTTCCGATTGCGTCAGCGGCCGGAGCGGCTAGCCTGAGGGGCATAACAATTTTCCAAAAAGGATCTCCGCCATGCCGAGACTGACAACTGTGCTTGCGCTTTGCCTCGGGATGGCCGCCCCCGCGCAGGCCGCCGAATTCACCTGGGCCGAAACCACCGATCCGCAGACGATGGACCCTCATGCGGTCAACTCGACCCCGGTTCTGGGCTTTCTCAACAACGTCTACGAAGGGCTTGTGCGCCGCAACAAGGACATGGAGATCGAGCCTGCCCTTGCGACATCATGGGAGCCGATCGGCGAGGGAGACGGCTGGCGGTTTACCCTGCGTGAGGGCGTGACGTTCCACGACGGCAGCGATTTCACGGCGCAGGACGTGCTGTTTTCCTACCAACGGGCCAGTTCCGAACAGGCCGACACCGCCAGCTGGTTCGCGCCGGTGTCCGAGGTCAACGTCGTGGACGACTATACGGTCGATATCATGACCACCGCGCCGAACCCGATCTTTCCCGACAGCATCGCGAACTGGATGATCCTGGACAGTGGCTGGGCCGAGGCCAACAACGCCACCCGCCCCGACAAGGAGGCCGGAAACCATGCGACCCTGAACACCAATGGCACCGGGCCGTTCCGCGTGACCGCGCGTGAGCCCGGCCTGCGCACGGTGCTTGAGCCTTTCGAGGGGTGGTGGGACGAGGCCGCGCATAACATCACGCGGGCCGAGCTGACGCCGATCCAGAACCCCGCGACCGCGGTGGCGGCACTGCTGTCGGGGGACGTCGATTTCATCAACCCGGTGCCGATCCAGGATACCGAGCGGCTGAAGCAGAACCCGGACGTCAAGGTGATCCAGGGGATCGAGGCGCGGGTCATCATGCTGGGATTCCCGCATGAGGCCGAGACGCTGAAGTTCTCGGAAGATGTGACCGACGCGAACCCCTTTGCCGACGCGCGGGTGCGTCGGGCGGTGGCCCATGCGGTCAATGTGCCTGCGATCCTGCGGACCACCATGCGCGGGAATGCCGAAGAGGTCAGCCAGCTGGTCAGCCCCGCGATGCGCGGGTACAGCGATGCGAATGCCGCACGGCCTGCCTATGACCCGGATCAGGCGCGCGCGCTGCTGGCCGAAGCGGGGTATCCGGACGGGTTCTCCTTTGGTCTGAAATGTACGAACGACCGGTACCTGAACGACGAATCCGTCTGTCAGGCGATTACGGGCATGCTGGCGCAGGTCGGGCTGCGGGCCACGCTGGACGCGATGCCGGTGCAGAACTATTGGCCGGAACTGCGGGCAGACAACTATGACATGTTCCTGCTGGGCTGGTCGCCGGGCACCTTTGACGCCGAACATCCGATCCGTTTTCTCGCCGCCACGCCCGACGAAGAGGCACGGCTGGGGTCCTGGAACTTTGGTGGCTATTCCAGCGCCCGGATCGACGAGCTGCTGCCGCTGATACAATCGGAGATCGACGAGACCAGGCGTCAGGCCATGCTGGACGAGGTTGCGCAGATCCTTCAGGACGACATGGCCTATGTTCCGCTGTATGTGCAGCCGCTGATCTGGGGCGCGCAGGCGAACATCGACCTGACCCAGCGGCCGGACAACTTTTTCATCCTGCGGTGGGTGACGGTGAACTGAAGGGGGCCGCCCGGAACACCGGCTTGCCAGGCGGGAAGGTGTCGCGTATCGCCTCAATCTCATGGCTGCCGCCGTGTAAACCTTGACCTTCGGCTTCACAGATAGTCCACTCGATCAATGCTTGCCTTCGTAATCCAGCGCGTCATTCAATCCGCCCTCGTCCTGTTGGTCGTGGGGCTGGTCGCCTTTTCCATGTTCCGCTTTGTCGGCGACCCCATCGACAACATGCTGGGGCAGGAGCGGACCCAGGCCGACATCGACCGGCTGCGCAGCCAGCTGGGGCTCGACCAGCCGTTCCCGGTGCAATACGTCAAGTTCCTGGGCAACGCGGTGCAGGGCAACTTTGGTGTCAGCTACCGTCAGGGGCGGCCCGTGGCCGACATCCTGCTGGAACGCGCCCCGGCCACGCTGGAGCTTGCGGCGGTGTCCGGCTTTCTTGCCATTCTCATCGGCATCGGGCTGGGCGTCTTTACCGCCATCCGACGAGAAGGCTTTGCCGCCAATGCGATCATGTCGCTATCGCTGATCGGGGTATCGCTGCCGACCTTTTTGATCGGGATATTGCTGATCTACCTGTTTTCGGTCGAGCTGGGGTGGCTGCCCAGTTTCGGGCGCGGCGATACGGTGCGGGTGGGCGGCTGGTCCACCGGGTTTCTCACGGAATCGGGGCTGAAGGCGCTGATCCTGCCGTCGATCACGCTGGGGCTTTATCAGATGACACTGATCATGCGGCTGGTCCGGTCCGAGATGCTGGAGGTGCTGCGACAGGACTACATCCGCTTTGCCCGTGCCCGCGGGCTGCGGGAACGCGCGGTGAACTTTCGCCACGCGCTGAAGAACACGCTGGTCCCGGTGATCACAGTGACCGGCCTGCAACTGGGCAGCATCATCGCCTTTGCCATCATCACCGAAACGGTGTTCCAGTGGCCCGGCGTCGGACTGCTGTTCATCAACGCGATCCAGTTCGTCGATATTCCGGTGATGGCGGCCTACCTGATGCTGATTTCGGTGATGTTCGTGGGCATCAACCTGGTGGTGGACCTTCTTTATTTCTCGATCGACCCGCGCCTGCGGGCGGACCGGACAAAGGCGCACTGATATGACCGATACGCAAATGCCCCCCGACACGCCGATCGCGGTCAAGGACCCCTCGCGCCTCAGCCTCGCGCTGCAGAGCGATTTCGTCTACAAGTTCCGCCGCTCGCCCGTGGCGATAATCAGCTTTGCCGTGGTGACGATCATGGTGCTGGCGTCCGTCTTTGCGCCGCTGGTTGCGCCTTACAATCCATTCGATCCCTCGTCGCTGAACCTGATGAACGGCTTTTCCCGGCCGATGACGCCCAACGCGTTCACCGGGGACACCTTTTGGCTGGGCACCGACGATCAGGGGCGCGATGTGTTCTCGACTATTCTCTATGGGTTGCGCATTTCGCTTTTCGTGGGGGCGGCGGCGGTGTTGTTTGCCATGGTGCTTGGCATCACGCTGGGGCTGATTGCGGGCTATGTCGGCGGCTGGACCGAGACGATCATCATGCGCATCGCTGACGTTCAGCTGACCTTTCCGGCCATTCTGGTGGCCATGCTGATCTTTGGCATCGCCAAGGGGATCACCCCGGTCGAATACCGCGACCAGATGGCGATCTGGGTGCTGATCATCGCCATCGGGCTGAGCGACTGGGTGCAGTTCGCGCGTGTGGTGCGGGGTGCGACGCTGGTGGAGAAGAACAAGGAATACGTGCAGGCCGCGCGGCTGATCGGGCGGCGGTCGCCCGCGATCATGGTGCGGCACATCCTGCCGAACGTGCTGTCGCCGGTGCTGGTGATTGCCACGATTTCGCTGGCGCTGGCGATCATTGCCGAGGCGACGCTGAGCTTTCTCGGCGTCGGCGCCCCGCCCACGCAGCCGTCGCTGGGCACGCTGATCCGGATCGGGCAGGGGTTCCTGTTCTCGGGCGAATGGTGGATCCTGCTGTTTCCCGCCGTGACGCTGCTGGCGCTGGCCTTGTCGGTGAACCTGCTGGGCGACTGGCTGCGCGACGCGCTGAACCCGAGATTGCGGTAAGGTATGAGCTTGGTCGAGATCCTGCAGCCCTTTCTGCTGCCGGTGGTGGTCGGCGCTGT
This sequence comes from Sulfitobacter sp. THAF37, assembly GCF_009363555.1. Taxonomy (NCBI): domain Bacteria; kingdom Pseudomonadati; phylum Pseudomonadota; class Alphaproteobacteria; order Rhodobacterales; family Roseobacteraceae; genus Sulfitobacter; species Sulfitobacter sp. THAF37. Next base: position 58,304 of record NZ_CP045374.1, on the reverse strand, counting down.
GGGCTATGCCTCTTTCGAGGCGCGCCGCTACTTTGAGACGCGGTGTCGGCGGCTGAGGCTGCTGGTGGCGTTTTACGACGGGCGGTTCGAAAGCCTGCGCGTCGAGCGCAAGAAGTCCGCGATCGAACAGTTCTTCATTGCCGGAAAATATGCCGCCGATACGGCAGATGTCGCCTTTACCGTGGTTGATGGGTATCTCAGGGAAAAGGGCTATCCGATGCGCCTGCCGAAGCCGGATAGCGCACCACCTCAGCAGGTGGAAGCATCACGCCAGGCTGACGCCGCACCGGCCTTGACCAGGGCCGATTCAGACGATGACGATGGGAGGACCAAAACGCATGATTGACACCTTTTTCTGTCTGCCTTGCAATGTATGCCCGCCTGATGGTGAGATCAATTGACCCAACCCATCCTTTCCATTCGTGACCTCACGGTCGAAATCCCCACGCGCCACGGCATCCTGCGGCCCGTTGACGGGATCAGCTATGACATCGGCCGGGGCGAGGTGCTGGGCATCGTCGGGGAATCCGGCGCGGGAAAGTCCATGGCGGGCAATGCCGTGATCGGTCTGCTGTCGCCGCCCGCGCGGATTGCCAAGGGCGAAATCCACGTCAATGGCACCCGCATCGACCGGCTCAAGGGCGACGGCATCCGCCGCCTGCGGGGCAAGGAAATCGGGATGGTGTTTCAGGACCCGCTGACGTCGCTCAACCCGCTGCTGCGCATCGGGGATCAGTTGACGGAAACGATTCTGGCCCATCTCGACGTGTCGCGGGCGGAGGCGGAAAGGCGCGCGGTCGCGGCGCTGGACGAAGTGGGTATTCCCGGCGCGCGGGACCGGATCAATTCCTATCCGCATGAATTCTCCGGCGGGATGCGGCAACGGGTTGTGATCGCGCTGGCGCTTTGTGCCGAGCCGTCGCTGATCATCGCGGATGAGCCGACAACCGCGCTGGATGTGTCGGTTCAGGCACAGATCATTTCCCTGCTCAAAGCGCTGTGCCGCGACCGGGGCACGGCGGTCATGCTGATCACCCACGACATGGGTGTCATCGCCGAGGCGGCGGACCGTGTCGCGGTGATGTACGCGGGCAAGCTGGCCGAGCTTGGCCCGGTGCGTGACGTGCTGAGCACGCCGCGCCATCCCTATACCGACGGGTTGATGGGGTCGACGCCGCTGGCCTCGCGCGGGAAGGCACGGCTGCACCAGATCCCCGGTGCCATGCCCCGGCTGGATGCGCTGCCATCGGGCTGCGCCTTTCATCCGCGCTGCCCCTATGCGCAGGACAAATGCAGTGCCGATCCCGGCCCGACCCTGGCGGATGGGAACGGCGCTGCCTGCTGGTTCCCGCTGCCCCATGACGCAAAGGTGGCATGATGGCCCTGGTATCGGTTGCAAACCTGACACGCATCTTCGACGTGTCCAAACCCTGGCTCAACCGGGTGATCGAACGCCGGGAAAAGGCATTTCTGACCGCCGTCAGCGATGTCAGCTTCGACATCGAGGAACGCAGCGTCTATGCGCTGGTCGGCGAAAGCGGGTCGGGAAAATCCACCATCGGGAAAATCCTCGTGGGGCTGATGCCGCCCACCGAAGGGTCGGTCAAGATCCGTGACGTGGATCTGGCCCGCGAACGCGATGCCGCCCGCGTCGATGCGGTGCGCGCCGATATTCAGATGATTTTCCAAGACCCTTATGCCTCGCTCAATCCGCGGTGGCGGGTGCGAGACATCATCGTCGAACCCGTCGCGGCGCGGGGCGGGCAGACCAAGGGTCTGGCGGAGAAGCTGCTGGAACAGGTCGGGCTGTCGGCCCGCGACGCGGGCAAGTTCCCGCATGAATTCTCGGGCGGGCAACGCCAGCGCATCTGCATCGCCCGCGCGCTGGCGTCAGAGCCCAAGCTGATCGTCTGTGACGAGCCGACATCGGCGCTGGATGTCTCGGTGCAGGCGCAGGTGCTGAACCTGATGAGCGACCTCAAGGACGATCTGGGGCTGACCTATCTGTTCATCAGCCACGATCTGACCGTGGTGCAGCATATTTCCGACAAGGTCGGCGTGCTATACTTGGGCAGGCTGGTGGAAGAGGCGGCACCCGACGAATTGTTCGACGATCCCAAGCATCCCTATACCCAGATGTTGCTGGAGGCCGCGCCAAAGCTGGGCGAATTCGGCCGCGAGGTCGACCCGCCCAAGGGCGAAATCCCCGATCCGATCAACCCGCCGCCGGGTTGCGCGTACCACCCGCGCTGCCCGCTGGCGCAGGATATCTGCCGCAAGGAACGCCCCGAAATGCGCGGTCTGCGCGGCGCGCGGGTCGCTTGCCACATGGCTGAATAGAGACCGGAAACCGGGTCAGTACCATTTCGCCAGCGGCGGCAGGCTCATCAACACGGCATCGGGATCGTGCCCGGTTTCCAGGCCGAACTTGGTGCCGCGGTCGTAGACGAGGTTGTATTCCGCATAGAGCCCCCGGTGGCGCAATTGCGTGTCCTTGTCCGCCTCGTCCCACGGCGTTTCGCGGCGTTGGTCCACCAGCGGGACAAAGGCGGGCAGGAATGCCGCGCCCACGTCCTGTGTCAGCCTGAAATCCGCATCCCAGTCGCCGGTGTTGCGGTCGTCATAGAAGATGCCGCCGACCCCGCGCGCCCGCTTGCGGTGGGGAATGTAGAAATACGTGTCTGCCCAGGCCTTCAGTTCGTCATAAAGAGCTTCGCCATGCGGGTCGCAGGCGCGTTTCATCTCGGCATGGAAATGGGCGGTGTCCGCGTCGTATTCGATACAGGGGTTCAGGTCGGCACCGCCGCCGAACCACCAGGCGTGCGGCGTCCAGAACATGCGGGTGTTCATGTGAACGGCGGGGGCATGCGGGTTCTGCATATGCGCAACCAGGCTGATGCCGGAGGCCCAGAAGCGCGGATCTTCCTTCATGCCGGGCAGGCCCTTGCGGGCGGCCATCGCCGCCTGTGCCCGTTCGCCCAGAGTGCCGTATACGGTCGAGATGTTGACGCCGACCTTTTCGAACACGCGGCCCCCGCGCATGACGCTCATCTCGCCACCGCCTGCGTCCGAGCCGTCATCGGCGGTGCGGCTTGTGGCGCGGACCTCGAAGGTGCCGGGCGGGGTGTCCCCCGGCTGGCGCGCCTCCAGCGCGTGAAAGGCGCGCACGATCTCGTCCCGCAGCTGGCGGAACCAGTGCGCGGCCTGCGTCTTTCGGGCGTCGAAGTCGTCTGTCATGGGGTTCTTTCCTGGTCCGTTTTTTCCTGAGTATCCCGTCATGGCGGACGAGAAAACCGCTAACGTCGCAGCCGGGTGCGCGGCGGGGCAGGGCAGGCCCCGGCCCGTCGCCGCTGTAACGTGTGTTTTTCAAGTGCTTAGCGTCCGTGCCTCCCCTGTTGAGGGGAGTGAACAGGGCGACAATTTGGCCAAGAAGGATACCTGCCGTATCGGGGATGCGGCGGTGTGAGTTGGCGGCGGACCGACGCTTGGTGAATGGGGGTAAACTGTGCTTTTTTCCGATCTCCCGGCTGTCGGGAACCGTCGCCCGGGCTTTGGGGTCCGCTTGTGAGCTTTGCCTGGCCCTTTCGGCTGACCCGAAGTGTCGCTGTGATCTGCACGCTTTGCCTGCTGCTGGCTGGCGCGCCGTTGCGTGCGCAGCAGTCCCTGGAGGACACCTGGCTGACCGCCGTGGGGTTCGTGCAGGCGGGCGAGCCCGGTCGGGCACTGCCGCTGATCGAAAGGCTGGTCTCGGCCCGGCCGCGCAACAAGAAATACCGCTTTGAACTGGCGTTGGCGCTGTTCCGGCTGGGCCGCGACGGGCGGGCGAAGTTTCACCTGGAACAGCTGCGTGGGGCGGATCTGACCCCGCAGGAGCGTCAGGTCATCAATCGCATGATCGGTGCGATCGACGCCCGGCGGGTCTGGTCAGGCTATTTCGGCCTGAACATCCGGCCCGAATCGAACGGGACAAAGCAGACCGAGGACCGCGTGCTGGTGATTGGCGGGCTGCCCCTGACGCTGGACGAAACGGCCATCGGCAAGGCGACGGTCAGCACCATCGTCACCACCGGGCTTACCTTTGCCCCCGAGATCGGTGAAGGTATGAAGGCGCGGCTTTCGCTGGATGCCTATCTGAAGCACAATTCCGAGGTCGCCCTGCGGGACTATATCCTGACCGGGCGGACCGGTCTGTCCTATACCACGCCGCAACAGCGGTATTGGGATGGCGGGCTGTTGCTGGGCACACGGCGGGCGGCCGACAGGCCCTATTCCGAAACGGTGGGGCTGTATCTGAACCATGCGCGGCGGGTGGGCAACGCGGGCACCCTGCGGCTGGGGGGAGAGGTGTCGCGCACGTTCCGCAGGCGCGGGCTGGCAGACATTGACCGCATGTTCCTGTCCGTCGGCTATACCCATGCCGTCGGGGGCAATGCGCAGCTGTCCTTTACCGGCTTCGTGGAAAGGAATGACTCCGCTCAATTGACCACAGATGGCTTGCGCCGGGGCCTGAACCTCAGCGGTCTCTACGCCTTTGACGGAGGGCTGATGACCAGCCTGACCCTGCGTGGCGAGATGGACGACCGCACCGGGGTAAGCCGCCTGTTCGGGGCGGCCCGCAGCGACCGCAAGCTGGCGGCAGACCTGCGGGTCTATCACCGCGATTTCCGCATCGGCAGCTTTGCCCCCGAGATCCAGTTCGGGATCGAGCGGAACAGATCGAACATTCCGCTGGCGGACTACACCAACCGCTATCTGTCCATTGGTCTGACGCGCAAGTTTTAGGCCAAATAAATGTTGTCTTTTCATCTATTTAACATAACGATAAGCGGCAATGTTCCGCGCGTAACCAAAGTGGTTCGCCGGTTCGCTTGAAATCCGGCGCCTCAGGTTCGCCCCGCGAGAGACTCGATCTATGACCAGATTCCTGACCGGTTTGTCCCCCACGGCCATCATGCTGTCCGCCGCTGTGATCGCGGTCATTTTGTCCGCCTCCGCGGTGTTGATGGCGATCGACCGTCCCTATCTGGATCTGCCCGGCGGGGCCGTGCCGACAGTCGTCGGCGACGTGGCGCTGGAAGAGACCGACCTGATCAGCGAACCCGACTACCTGGCCACTTATCCCCGGATGACCGCGTTTTTCGAACGCCAGGACCTGATCGTGGCGGAGCTGGACAGGCCGGAGGTGCGCGTCACCTACACCACCGCAGGTGGCGCGACCGAAACTGCGGTCTTTGAACCCCGTCCACGCGAGATCGCCGATCTGCCCTTTGCCTTCTGGTTCCAGCAGGGCGTCGCCATCCTGGCGCTGCTGGTGGCGGGGTGGGTTCTGGCGCTGAGGCGCGAGGACTGGGGCGCGCGCATGTTTGTTCTGACCGGGATTTTCGTACCGGTCTTTGCGCTGGCGGCATCCGTCTATTCGACCCGCCAGATCGCACTGCCGGGCGACACCTTCAAACTGCTGTCGCAGATCAACCACTTCGGCGCGGGGTCCTTCGGTATCGCGCTGGTGGGACTGTTCCTGATGTACCCCAAGCCGTTGTTCCATCCGCGCTGGCTGCTGGTGCCGCTGGTGATCTTCGGCGCCGGGATCGTGCTGGACCTGGCCTATGTCGGGACCGATGTCTGGTTGAATCTGGTGGTGCCGACGGAGACGCTGGTCGCCCTCGTCTTTGCGGTGGTGCAATGGTGGCGGTCCCGGCGCGACCCGCTCAGCCGGGCGGGGCTGCGCTGGTTCTTTTTGTTTTCGATGGTGGGGGTGTCGCTGTTCGTGTCGCTCTCGGTGCTGCCACCCGCGCTGGGGATCGCGACCGAAGGTTTCGTGCCCCAGGCCTATGCCTTTGGCTTTTTCAACCTGATGCACATCGGGCTGGCGCTGGGGATCATCCGCTGGCGCGTTTTCGACCTGGACCGCTATGCCTATTACGTCTGGGTCTGGCTGGCCGGTGCGGTGCTGATCTTTGCGACCGATCTGGTGCTGCTGCTGTGGCTGCGTGAACAGCCCTGGGCGTCGCTGGCACTGGCGCTGCTGATCGGGGGGTTCCTGTACTTTCCGCTGCGCCAGCTGCTGCTTGTGCGCCTGTTCGGATCGCGCACGCCGCAGGTATCGGCCATGATACCCGAGGTGATCGACGTGGCGCTCGCCCCGACGCAGCGGTTGCAGAACGAGCGATGGGACGCGTTGCTGCAGGAAACCTTCGCCCCCGCCGCGCAGGTCGAGGTTATGGACGACGCGCCGGACACGCCCAGGATTGCCGAGAACGGCGTGGCGCTGCTGCTGCCCGCGCTGACGGGGATCGAAGGGCGCAGGTTGCGCTACGCATCGGGCGGGCGGCGGTTGTTCGGGACGGATGATATAGAGGCGGCGGCGATGCTGACGCGGATGCACGGCGTGGTGCGCGAAAGCCATCTGGCCTACGAGCGCGGCGTGAACGTGGAGCGTGACCGGATCAGCCGGGACGTGCACGACAACATCGGCGCGCAACTGCTCAGCGCGTTGCACGCCGCGGAAGGCGCGCGCAAGGATGGCCTGCTGCGCGACACGCTTACCGACCTGCGCCAGATCATCAGCGACGGCTTCCGGACGAACTACAAGCTGTCGGACACCACCGCCGATGTCCGCGCCGAGATGGCCGACCGGCTGGAGGTGCACGACATTGCCCTGAACTGGCCTGCCGCTTCGCTTGAGGATCTGGCGACCGTGGCCGAGACGCAGGTGCCTTTCCTGATGGTCAACACCCTGCGGTCGCTGACCCGAGAGGTGACGAGCAATATCATCAAGCACGCCAGCGCCACCGAAGTGACGGTCAATCTCACCTTATCAGAGGATATGTTGCATCTGGAATTCCTTGATAATGGCACCGGGTTCGAAACGGTGGATGTGCAAAGGGGGTCGGGGCTCGACAATATGGAAGAACGTGTGAGAACCATCGGCGGCACGATCCGCTTTCGCCGGATGCCGAGAGGCATGAGCACCGAAGTCAGCCTGCCGCTTGACGTGTATTCACGTTCCGAAATGGCTGAGGCGGCGATGTGATCGACAGGATACTCATCGTTGAGGATGTTGCCCAAAGCCGGGCCTTCATGACCGGCATATTGATCAACATTTTTCCCAAGGCCGAAATACTGGAAGCCCCCGACATGCGCTCGGCTTTTGGTCTGTGCGAGCGGCATCAATTCGATCTGGCGCTGGTGGACCTGCAACTGCCCGACGGTGACGGTTACGGCGTGCTGCGCAAGCTGGATCAGACGCAGGATGCGGTGACCGCCATCGTGACCACCGCCATGGGCAGCGACAGCGCCATCGTCGCGGCCTTGTCCGCCGGGGCGCAGGGGTATCTGCTGAAGAGCGACCCGCCCGAGCTGATCGCCAGCCATCTGCGGCAGATCCCCAACGGTACGCCACCGCTGTCGCCCGCCATCGCCCGGCGGGTGATGGACCACTTCCGGCAGACCGGGCCCAATGTGGACGACAACGCCTCGCTGACCCGGCGCGAAGCCGAGGTGCTGTCTTTGGTCGGGCGCGGGCTGCGGGTGTCGGACGTGGCGGGCGCGCTGGAACTGGCGCCAAGCACGGTGTCGAGTCACGTCAAGTCGATCTACCGCAAGCTCAACATCTCAAGCCGTGCAGAGGCCGCCTACCAGGCCGCGCGCCTGGGCCTGCTGACGGACGAACGGCCGCGATGACGGGTCGTGTCGTCGCCTGAACGGGCTGGCCGGAGGGCGCGGGTTTTTCCCGATGCGCGGGGTCGGCCATTATTCTGACCCCGAATTGCGCAAGACGGTCATGGTACAACGGCACCGGTTCCGTCATGATGCGGGTCATCCGCCACAGCAAAGGATACCACATGGCCCCCTCCGACATCCTGGCCGAAGTGCTGCTGCCCACGCAGGAGCTGCGCAATGACCTGCCGTTCTATACCAAGACATTGGGCATGCGGCTGGAGACCATTTTTCCGGCCGACGACCCGAGCGTTGCCAGCTTTTCCGGTCATGGGCTGCGGGTGCGGATCGAAAAGGGTGCGGATGTCCCGCCGGGCCGGTTGCGGATCCTGACGGACGCCCCCGACGACTTTGCCGAGGGACAGCGCCGTCTGACCGCGCCCAACGGCACGATCATCGACGTGGTGCCGTTGTCGCCCGCGGTGGAGCAGCCTGTCACCCAGCACGAATTCGCTGTTCGCCGCCTGCGGGACGAGGCGCCCTGGGTCATCGGGCGTGCGGGCATGCATTACCGGGATCTGATCCCGACGCGGTTGGGCGGGTCGATCATCGCCAGCCACATCCGCATTCCCGATGGCGGCCCGGTCCCGGACATGGTGCATTATCACACCGTCGGGTTTCAGCTGATCTTTTGCTACAAGGGGTGGGTCGATGTCCTGTACGAGGATCAGGGCGACGTGATCCGCCTGCATGCGGGCGATTGCGTGACCCAGCCGCCGGGCATACGCCACCGCGTGATGCATGCCTCTGCCGAGATCGAGGTGATCGAGATCGGCGTGCCTGCCGAACATGTGACCACGATCGACCACGATTTCACCCTGCCCAACGGCAAGGGCGACCCGAGCCGCGAATGGGACGGCCAGCGGTTCGTGCACCATGTCAAGGAAGGGGCCGTCTGGCAGCCTTTCCGCATTCCGGGGTTCACCGCCCGCGATACCGGCATCACCGCCGGGACCAAGGGTGTCGCGGGGATCCAGGTGGTCCGACCCGATGGCGGCACCCCGGTTCCTGCGAAACACGACGCCGATATCCACTTTACCTTCGTGATGGAGGGAACGATGACGCTTGCCGCCGAAGGGCAGGGGGACCGCGACCTGCAACCGGGCGACGCCTTTGTCATTCCGCCGGGCATGGTATCGCAGTACCGGGACTGTTCAGACGATCTGGAATTGCTGGAGGTCGCGCTGCGCGGGGATTTCGACACCACCCTGGTCTGACCCTAGGTCGACATTGAATGTCAACACGACCTAGCAGCCTCACGGTAAATTGCGGGGCGGGCGTTGACTTCTGCGCTGCAGAAAGTATGTAACCCATATAATAAGACAAACTTAGTATATGGGGCTTCCATGCCTTCGAAAATCGACCCGGAGTCGCCGGGTTTCCTTGTCAGCACCACCGCGCGGCTGATGCGCGGTGCATTCGAACGCGAAATCGAACGGGCGCAGATCGGCGTCACGGCGGGCGAAGCACGGGTGTTGGCGCATATGTCCGTCTGCGGCGGCATGCGCCAGAACATCCTGGCCGACCGGCTGGGCTGCGCCCCGATGAGCGTGTCCGCCTTTCTGGACCGGCTTGAACGCGCCGGTTTGATCGAACGCGGGCCCGACCCGGACGACAGACGTGCCAAGATCGTGCGGCTGACAGCTGCCGCCGGGCCCATCCTGACGCAGATACAACTGGCCGGAGAAGAGGCGCGCAAGGCCGCCTTTGCCGGGGTGCGCCCCGAGGATTTCGAGGTTTTCCGGGCTGTCTGCCTGCAGCTGCGCGCCAATCTCGAAGAACCCCGCGGTGCCCGCGCGGCAGCGGAGGTGGCGCAATGAGCACCGCACCCCTCATGACCGAAAGCCGCGTCAGCTTTATCGGGGCGATGCTGGTGGCGATCGGGCCGGTTTCCATGGCGCTGTACACGCCCGCGATGACCGACCTCGTGGCGGCCTTCGGTTCTACAGAGTCGGTCATCAAGCTGACCCTGACGCTTTACTTCGGCGGCTTCGCCTGTGCGCAGCTCATCGCCGGACCGCTGTCGGACGCGCTGGGGCGGCGGCCCGTGACCATCGGGTTTCTCCTGCTTTACTGCGCGGCGAGCGTGCTGGCCATGCTCGCCCCGACGGTCGAGGTGCTGATTTTCGCCCGTTTCGCCCAAGGCATCGGCGCCTCTGTCGGTGTTGCGGTGTCGCGTGCGCTGGTGCGCGATCTTTTCACGGATGAGAAATCATCGCGGATCATGAACCTGATCGGGATCATTCTGGCCCTTGGCCCGGCGCTGTCGCCGACCATCGGCGGGCTGATGCTACTGGCTTTCGGGTGGCGTTCGCTCTTTGTGGTGATGACGGTGATCGGTTTTGCCGCGATCATCACCGTGTATATCTTCATGAAGGAAACCGTACAGCGCGACCTGTCGCGGCTGAATCTGGGAGAGCTGGGCCGCAGCTACCGCATGTTGCTGGGCAATCGGCAGTTCCTGACCGCTGCCGCCGTGATCGGCGGGGCGCTGGGGGCCATTTATGCGCAGGCGACTTTTCTGCCCTTCATCCTGATCGACACGGTGGGTCTGACGCCGCAGCAATTCGGGCTGGCGATGCTGGCGCAGTCCGGCAGCTTCTTCACCGCTTCGCTGCTGATGCGCTGGCTGATGAACCGCCACAGTGCCAAGAAGCTGGTGCCGGTCGGGCTGGTGCTGATCGCGCTAGGCGCCGCGGGCACATCGACCCTGCTGATATGGCCGCCGAGCTTCCTGCACGTCATGATCCCGGTGGCCGTCTATGCCTTTGGGATCGCCTTTGTCATGCCGGATATGTCCACGGCGGCGCTGGCCCCCTTCCAGCGCGAGGCAGGGGCGGCGGCGGCGCTGCTGGGGTTCATCCAGATGGGCTCGGGCCTGTTGGTGGGGACGTTGGGTGCTTTCCTGGGCGATGCCGTCATGGCGATGGGGCTGCTGATCCCCGCGATGGGCGTCTGCGCCTGTCTTGCCTATTACCTTCACCGCCGGACCGAGATCGTCATCCCGCCGCAGCCCAACGCCACCGCTGGTGGCGGGCGGGGGCCGGCCGCGCCGCCAGCGCCGGTGGCCGGGCCGCAACGCTGATCGGGAACCTGTCTTGCCGCATTGCTGCGAAGCGGTTCGTGTATCATAAGACATCCATCATTCTGCCTGACAGGACCCACGACCATGCCCAAGCCTCTTCCTTCGCGGCTGCTGTTCCCGCTGTTTATGATGCTGGCCGTCGCGGCCTTTCCTCTTGCGGCACAGCAGCAGGGCCGACCGCCCCCGGCGGTGACTGTGCAGACCATGCAGCCGCAGACCGTGACCCTGACCACCACGCTGCCCGGACGGGTCGTGGCCGCGGCGATGGCCGAGGTCCGTCCGCAGGTCGCGGGCATCGTCACCGACCGGCTGTTTCAGGAAGGGGGCCGGGTGGAGGCGGGCGATGTGCTTTATACCATCGACCCGGCCAGCTACGCGGCGGCGGTCGCCCAGGCCGAAGCGGCGGTTGCCCAGGCGCAGGCGCAACTGAACGCCGCGCAGAAGGAAGAGGTCCGCCAGCAGGAGCTTGCCTCGCGCAATGTGTCCAGCACCGCGGCGCTGGACCAGGCGGTGGCGGCGCGTGACACGGCGGCGGCGGGTCTGCAGGCGGCCCACGCCCAGTTGAACGCGGCTGAGATCGAGCTGGACCGGACCAACATCCGGGCGCGACTGTCGGGCGAGATCGGGCGGTCGCTGACCAGTCAGGGCGCGCTGGTGACGGCCAGTCAGGCCAACCCTATGGCCGTGATCCGCAACATCGACAGCGTCTATGTGGATGTGACCCAGTCCGCCGCCGAGATCATCGAATGGCGCCGGGGCAATCTGGGCGAACGCATGGGCGACGCCATGCTTGAGGTCAGCCTGACGCTGGCCGACGGCAGCGTCTATGACCAGAAGGGCCGGTTGACCGCGGCGGAGCCCGACGTGAACGAGCAGACCGGCGTGGTGGTTCTGCGCATGTCCTTCGACAATCCCGACAAGCTGCTGCTGCCCGGCATGTACGTCCAGGTCGAGATGCCGACGCGTGCCGTCGAGGGTGCCTTCCTCGTCCCGCAGGAGGCGGTCACACGCAACCGCCGGGGCCAGCCGCTGGCGATGGTTGTCGGCCCCGACAACGTGGTCGAGGCGCGGCCCCTGACCGTGCTTCAGGACAGGGGGGCCGAATGGGTGGTCAGCGACGGTCTGGCCGAGGGCGACAGGATCGTCGTCGCGGGGCTGCAACAGGCCAGCCCCGGCGCCACCGTCACCCCGGACGAACCGGCGGGTGGTGATGCGGCGGCGCAGGAACAGCCTGCCGCGTCCGACGCGGCGGCAGCGCCCTCCGAATAGTCAGGAACCGATACGCGCATGGCACGCTTCTTTATCGACAGGCCCATTTTCGCATGGGTCATTTCCATCTTCATCATGGGGGTCGGCATTCTGTCGATCCTGACGCTGCCGGTTGCGCAGTATCCGCAGATCGCACCGCCCACCGTGTCGGTGAATGCGGTATATCCGGGCGCCTCTGCCGAAACCGTCGCCAACACGGTCACACAGGTGATCGAACAGCAGATGACGGGCCTGGACGGGATGCGCTACATCTCGTCCAGTTCGACCTCATCGGGCACATCCAGCGTCACCCTGACCTTTGAGACGGGGACCGATCCGGACATCGCGCAGGTCCAGGTTCAGAACAAGCTGTCGCAGGCCACGGCGCTTCTGCCCGAAGTCGTGCAGCGCCAAGGCGTTACGGTGCAGAAATCCTCCTCCGGCTTTCTGATGGTGATTTCCCTGATTTCCCAGGACGGGTCGCTGGATGAAACAGACCTGGGCGATTATCTGTCGACCAACCTCGTCAATGAACTCAGCCGGGTCGAGGGGGTGGGCAGCGTTCAGGTCTTTGGCGCGCAATACGCCATGCGCATCTGGCTGGACCCGGCCAAGCTCGCCGCGTTTGAGCTGACGCCGTCGGACGTGGTGGCCGCCGTTTCGGCGGAAAACGCCCAGATCTCTGCCGGTGCCTTCGGCTCGCTCCCGGCGGTGGAGGGCCAGCAGCTGAACGCCACCGTTACCGCGCAGTCGCTGCTGCGCACGCCCGAGGATTTCCGCCAGATCGTGCTGCGCGCCGAAACCGATGGCGGGCTGGTGCTGGTGAACGATGTCGCGCGGGTCGAGATCGGCGCGGAAAGCTACGCCACCATCTCGCGCTACAACCGCGGCCCGTCCACCGGCATGGCGGTCAGCCTTGCCCCCGGCGCCAACGCGCTGGATACGGCGACCGCGGTGGAAGAACGGATGCAGGAGCTGGCCCAGTTCTTTCCCGAAGGCGTGGATTACGTCGTTCCGTTCGATACGACGCCATTCGTCACCATCTCCATCGAGGAGGTGATCAAGACCCTGGTCGAGGCGATCGTGCTGGTGTTCCTGGTGATGTATCTGTTCTTGCAGAATTTCCGCGCGACGCTGATCCCCACCTTCGCCGTGCCGGTCGTGCTTTTGGGCACCTTCGGGGTCATGGCGCTGCTTGGATTTTCGATCAATACGCTGACCATGCTCGCGATGGTCCTGGCCATCGGTCTGCTGGTGGACGACGCCATCGTCGTGGTCGAAAACGTCGAACGCATCATGGAGCAGGAGGGCCTGAACCCGGTCGAGGCCACGCGCAAGTCGATGGACCAGATCACCGGCGCGCTCGTGGGTATCGCGGTGGTGCTGTCGGCCGTGTTCGTGCCGGTGGCCTTCTTTCCCGGTTCCACCGGCGTGATCTACAAGCAGTTCGCGGTTACGATCATTTCGGCCATGACCCTGTCCGTGGTCGTGGCCCTGACTCTGACGCCCGCGCTGTGCGCGACGATGCTGAAACACAAGGGTCAGGGCAGGAAACGCGGTCCCTTCGCCTGGTTCAACAGCGGGTTCGACAGGCTGCGCGGCGGCTATACCGGCCTGGTGGGCGGCATCGTGCGGCACCCGTTCCTCAGCGGGATCGTCTATCTCGCGATCATCGCCGCCATGGGTGCCTTGTTCCTGCGCACGCCGCAGGGCTTTCTGCCGGAGGAGGATCAGGGCATCCTGTTCACCCTCGTTCAGGGGCCGACCGGTGCGACCGCCGACCGGACGCTGGACGTGATCAAGCAGGTGGAGGATTATTACCTCACGCAGGAAAGTGAGGTCGTGGATTCGGTATTCGGTGTGGTCGGCTTCAGCTTTGGCGGGCAGGGGCAGAACCAGGGTATCGTCTTTGTCCGGCTCAAGGACTGGGACGAACGCAAGGAACCGCAGCAAAGCGCGCAGGCCCTGGCGGGGCGGGCCTTTGGCGCCTTCAGCCAGATCCGTGACGCGATGGTGTTTCCGGTGGTCCCGCCGTCGGTGATCGAACTCGGCAACGTCTCGGGCTTTGACTTCTACTTGCAGGCGCGCGGCGGGCAGACGCACGAACAGCTTCTGGAGGCGCGTAACCAGCTTCTGGGCATGGCGGGACAAAGCCCGCTGATCGGGTCGCTCCGGCCCAGTGGGCTGGAGGATGCGGCACAGTTCAACCTCGACATCGACTGGCGCCGTGCCGGGGCGATGGGCGTATCGGCAAGTGATGTGGGCAACCTGCTGACCATCGCCTGGGCCGGTCGTTATGTGAACGATTTCATCGACGAGGGCCGGATCAAGAGGGTCTATGTGCAGGGCGAGGCCGAGGCGCGTTCGGGTCCCTCGGACCTGAAGAAATGGCGGGTGCGCAATGCCAGCGGAGGCCTTGTGCCATTCTCCAATTTCGCCGACGCCGACTGGACCTTCGGGCCGCAGGGGGTGAACCGTTACAACGGCGTGCCCGCGATGCAGTTGCAGGGCACACCGGCCCCCGGCACCAGCACGGGCGAAGGGCTGGCAGAGCTTGAGCGCCTCGCATCGCAACTGCCGCCGGGCTTTGCCATCGCCCCGACCGGCCTGTCGCTGGAAGAGCAGGAATCGGGCAACCAGGCCCCGCTGCTTTATGCGCTGTCGCTGGCGGCGATCTTTCTTGCCCTGGCGGCCCTTTACGAAAGCTGGTCGATCCCCTTTGCGGTCATGCTGGCCATGCCGATCGGCGTGCTGGGTGCGCTGACCGGGGCCTGGCTGGGCGGGTTCGAGAACGGTGTGTTCTTTCAGGTCGGCTTGCTGACGGTGATCGGTCTGACGGGCAAGAACGCCATCCTGATCGTGGAGTTCGCCCGCGACCTGCGCGATCAGGGCGAGAGCATCATCGACGCGGCGCTCGATGCGGCCAAACAACGATTCCGCCCGATCATCATGACCTCCATGGCCTTTTCGCTGGGGGTTCTGCCACTGGTGCTGAGCAGCGGGGCGGGGTCGGGCGGGCGCACGGCCATCGGCAGCGGTGTGCTTTCTGGCACCATCGCGGCCACGGTGTTCGGCGTGCTCTTCGTGCCGTTCTTCTTCGTCATGATCGCCAGGCTGACCCGCCGCCGCAAGGCCGCCTGACGGGGTGCGGGGCGGTCGCTAGGGGCGGCGGAACCGGTTTGGTCAGTTCTGTGCCACTTTCTGTGTGCGTCCGGAATGTGCCCTGACTGCCAGTCTGAGTCTGATAAGCGAAGTTATGTAATAATTTTACACGAGTTTTCTCCAGTCCATTCAAAAGATCCTTGGCATTGATCTGGTCACTCGGGGTGACGCATACCGTTTTGACAATGGCGTCACGATCGGTCGAAATGCCTCTTTCCATCTTCATTGCCTTGATGGTCAGCAGCAGATCGTCTTTGTGCACCTGCTGGTCGACCAACGCTGCAACCAATGCGACCACGCCCGGCATTGGTGCGCCAACGCGGTCGGCGTTGCCGACCTGTACTTTTGCGCGGCCGACGGTGGCGGACTTGACCATTTGGTCCGGCACGCTCACGGTGCCCGGCTGGCAGTTCCGGTCAAATAGCACCTTCACATCGCCGGGATGATCGGCACGCCCGCCGCGACGGCCTCCTTGCAGGCGCATGCCCTGTCACCCAGGGCGCGCGGGCCAATGAAGGCTGTACCGGCCTTGACGCAGTCGTCGATGAAATCGGGACTTTCGGACAGCAGGCCGTTGCCGGGGTGGATCGCGTTGGTGCCCGACTGCTTGGCGGCCCGCATGATGCGGTTGGCAATTTTC
Source organism: Sulfitobacter sp. THAF37 (assembly GCF_009363555.1). Lineage (NCBI taxonomy): Bacteria > Pseudomonadati > Pseudomonadota > Alphaproteobacteria > Rhodobacterales > Roseobacteraceae > Sulfitobacter > Sulfitobacter sp. THAF37. Next base: position 42,450 of record NZ_CP045374.1, on the reverse strand, counting down.
CCAGTTTGGCGATCAGTGTCTTGGACAATTCCGCCACTGGTTGGATTGCTCCCCTATTGTTTCAACTCTCTCGGCCACGGCCCACGTTGCCTGCAAGACTTGAAGCGAGGTGTGAGAAAATCGAGGTCTTCTATGAATATCGCTCCACCAATCTCGGAAGTATTTGATTGTAGATTTTCAGTCAGACCCCCATGTATCTGAAAGCATGAAACCATTTGGAAATGGGTCGCTGGGATCGAGTCCGATTTGTGTGATCGAGTAGATCCAACACTGGCCCGAAATCCGGTTACGCGTGGCGATATAGGGACCAACTTCGACAGTCCCCATCAATTCGGTGCGAAATTCGCCCCCGATGATTGAACGCGACACAACGGCATCGCCGGGTCGCGCCCGGCCCGCCGCGTGGCGTACCGCCATGTTTGCATTCGACCCGGTTCCGCAGGGCGACCGATCCGCGCGACCCGGACGCAGCGTCGTACAGGTTCGAAGTGCTCCGTCGGGTTCTTCTGAGCGGAACATGACATAGGCAAGCCCGTTCAGCGCCGGTATCACCGGGTGCAGCGCCGGTTCCACTTCCGCGATCCGGTTGCGCAGGGCGACCCCAATGGTTGCAAGATCACGGGCGTTTCCCGGAGAAATCGTCAACCCGATCTGATCGACGTCGACGAGAGCGTAGAAGACCCCACCAAAACAGAGATCATAGGCAATTGGCCCGAAATCTTCGGTCTCGATTGTGCCTTGCCCGGCCACAAAGGAAGGCGGCATGTCAATCGACACAAAGGTAACCTTACCATCCGCGCAGGTCGCCGTCGCCTTCACCAACCCGGCAGCGGTGTCGAAGGTAACGATGGTTTCGGGTTCGGACATGGCGATCATGCCGGTCTCAAGCATCGCTGTCGCGGCGCACATTGCGTTTGATCCCGACATCGCGTGTGCCTGGTCAGGTTGCAGAATGATCAGGCCGACATCCGCAGCGGGATCACAGGCAGGAACCAGAAGGCAGAACGATCCGGCCGGACCCGAACGCGGCTCGGAGCAAAGAAAGCGGCGCAGGCTGTCATCCACCTTGTTCAGATGATCCAGCTTCTCCGCCATGGTGGTGCCGGGGATGTTCAGAACGCCACCGGTAATCACCCGGCCGATTTCGCCCGCGCAATGCACGTCGACAGTTTGCAAAGATCGTTTCCAACGCATTTCGTTCTCCTATGCGACAGCCTGAGCGCCGGTGATTTCCACAACGGAGCCACAAAGGTAACCCGCTTCGTCGGACGCCAGAAAGGCGACGAGCGCCGCGATTTCATCTGGCTCGCCTATACGTCCGTAGGGCACCAGGCGGTTCAGATCATCGAGGCTTCGCCCCGAACGTGCCAGGTTGGATTCGAGCATCGATGTGCGCACTTCGCCGGGGGCGACGCCGTTCACGCGAATCTTGTCGGGCGCATGGTCGCGCGCAAGATTTTGGGTAAATGCAACAACGGCGGCCTTTGTGGTGTTGTAGGCAATATGGCCGGGGGCTGGGTGCAGACCCCATTGCGACGCGGTGTTGACGATGGCCCCGCCGCCCTGCCGCTGCATGACCGGCACGACCGCCTGGCACATATGGAAGAGCGCGTCGATGTTGACAGCAAATGAAAGGCGCCAATCTTCGGGGGTCAGTTCCATCAATGGGCCTCGGCGCATCAGACCCGCATTGTTACACAGGACGTGGATGCCGGCATCGGCGATTTCGCCGACAAAGGTGTGTATCGCCTCTGGATCGGTCAAGTTCACGCCATGCGCCGAACCGCCGATCTTCCGTGCCAAAGCCTCGGCTGCTGCTGTATTTGTGTCTACGACCCGTACCAATGCGCCCTCAGCCGCCAGGCGGTTGCAAATCGCCTCGCCGATTCCACCGGCGCCGCCGGTCACAATGGCAACCTTGTTTTCAAAACGCTTCATCTGGTTACCTCATCTGGCTTGCGCCGTTGACGTCCAGAACCGCACCTGACAACGATACCTGCCCTGGGCGCAGGACAAATCCTACAAGTTCGGCGATTTCCATTGGATCAGCCATGCGACCAATGGGAATGCCGGAAAGTGCTGCCGCCTCCCCGTGGTCGCGAATATAGGCGTCCGACATCTCTGTCTTGACCCAGCCGGGTGCGATGCCAACGGCAGTAACCCCATCACGCCCAAACCCGCGCGCGATGCTCTGGGTAAGGTTGACCAGGGCCGCCTTGGTGGCGCCGTAGGACATGGCCTCGGCCCGATAGCCGCCTTGCGCTGCGCGGGATGCCATGTTGATGATCTTGCCGCCGCCACTTTCACGGAAATGCCGGATCGCTGCACGGCACAGATCAGCCGCCGCCATCAGGTTGACCTGCAGATCTTCGCGCCAGACCCGATGCCAATCCTCAAGCGGATCGTCGATCGAGGACGGCGTCAGAATGCCAGCGTTGTTGACCAGCGCGTCGATCCGGCCTGCCCGGTCGAGCGCGACTTGGAACAAAGCACTCGGCGCCGCAGGGTCCGACAGGTCCGCGTGCAGGGCGAAGGCCCCGTTCCCCAATTCTTCGGCCAAGGCTTCTGCTCGCGCGGCATCGCTGCGGTACTGCAGGACTACGCGGGCGCCTTCGCGCGCCAGTTCCCGTGCGATTGACTGCCCTATTGAGCCAGTCGAGCCGGTCAACAGAACAGTCTGACTTGACAGCAGCAATGCGTCACTCCTTCAGATACCAGCCCCAGGGCCGGGAACGGTCCCAGGTCGTGATCTGCTTGGTTTCCAGGTAGTTGTTCAGCCCCCAAACGCCCAGTTCGCGACCGATCCCCGACTTCTTGTAGCCGCCCCAAGGCGCCTGCGTGAACGTCGGCTGCGAGCAATTGATCCAGACGATCCCGGCGCGAAAGGCGCGGGCCACGCGTTCGGCGCGCTCAGTATCCGCGGACATGACGGCGGCCGCCAGTCCATACTCGGAGCGGTTGGCAAGCTCGATGGCTTCGGCTTCGGTGTCGAACGGACGCACGCAGACCACCGGGCCGAAGATTTCCTCGTTCCAGACCCAGCTGTCGAGCGGCGCATCGGCGAGGATGGTCGGTTCGACAAAGCAGCCCTGTTCAAAACCAGCGGGGATGCCGCCGCCCGAAACGACGCGGGCGCCTTCGGACTTGCCCTTCGCGATGGCCGCAAGCACCTTTTCGTGTTGTGATTTGTTGACGAGCGGCCCAAGCAGAACGCCGTCCTCAAGTCCATGGCCGATCTTTATCTTCTTCGCCTCTTCCGCCAGCCGCGCAATCACGGCGTCATAGATCGGAGCCTCGATCAGCACGCGGGATGTCGCCGAACAGACTTCGCCCTGGTTCCAGAAGATGCCAAACATGATCCATTCGACGGCCTCGCTGATGGGGGTGTCGGCAAACACCACAAGGGGCGACTTGCCGCCAAGTTCGAGGCTGACGGTTTTGACGTCCTTTGCGGCGGTGGTCATGATCCGCGATCCGGTGGGAACAGATCCGGTGAAGGCCAGTTTATCCACGCCCGGGTGCTCGGTAAGCGGCTGCCCCGCCTCCGGCCCGAAACCGGTAACGATGTTGAGTACACCCGCAGGCAAACCGGCCTTGGTGGCGATCACACCTAATTCAAGCGCGGTCAGCGATGTCACCTCGGATGGTTTGAGGACCATGGCGCAGCCCGCCGCCAGCGCAGGCGCGACCTTCCACGAGGCCATCAGCATCGGGAAGTTCCAAGGAATGATCGCCCCGGCCACCCCCACCGGTTCCTTCACCGCCTTAGAGGTGAAGCCATCCGTGCCCAGGTCGACCTCCTCATCGGCGTCATTGTCCAACTGCTCCGCCAGATCGGCATAGAAGTGAAATACGCCGGCGGTATCCTCGATATCCCAGACCGCTTCGGGCAGCGGTTTGCCGTTGTCGAGCACTTCCATCCGTGCCAACTCGTCGGTCCGGGCCGCAATTTCATCACCCATCTTTCGCAGGATTATGGCCCGCTCGGCCCCGCTCATCCGTGGCCAGGGTCCGTTGTCGAAAGCGGCCCGAGCGGCTTTCACGGCAGCGTCGATGTCTTCTGTGCCACCCCGCGCCACCTGATGGACGACAGAGTTGTCCGACGGGTCGACCACGTCGAACATCGCGCCGGAAGACGCCGCCACCCAATCGCCGTTGATGAAAAGTTTGCTTTGCATGGGAATGTCCTCTCTTTCAGGAAGTGGGGCCTGCGGCGCGGGAGCCGAGGGGGGTGTCAGAAGGGATGTCGTCAGTGGGATCTTCGGGCGTGACGGGCAACGTCCCTGCGGGCATCGTTGCCACGGCGCGCGGCCGACCTAGTTGCGCTTCGCGCCAGATCGTATAGGCCCCCGACAGAACAATGATCACGGTTCCGGCGATTGTCGGCAGATCCAGGTGTTCGCCGAACACGATCACTGCGATGAACATGGCAAAGACCAGTCGGGCATAGCGAACCGGGGCGAGCACGCTGGCATCGGCGATGCGGGTTGCGGACACCAGCAAGCCATAGCCGATCAGGGTACAGATGATGCAGACCGCACTGGCCAAGGCGAGGCTTGCGTCCGGCATCTCGGGCCGTTCGCCCAGCACCAGCGCCAGAATCCCCGCGGCTATCAAAAGCGCCATAAAGGCCGAGGCAGAAAGCTGATGTGAAGGCACCTGAGCGGGCACGCGGCGGGTGACAAGGTCGCGTACGGCCAGACCCGCAGCGGCGACCATAGCCCAGATCAACGCCGGGTCGAAGCCGTCAAAACCGGGCCGAAGCACCAGGAGAACACCGGCAAAGCCGCACGCGACGGCAGCGCTGCGCCGCCATGCCACCGGCTCGCGCAACCAGAACATCGCCCCGATGGTGATGAACAGCGGGACCGATTGCATGATGGCCGAAGTCGCCGACAGGTCGGTCAGCGCAAGCGCCATGACGATGGCCGCAGACGCGACAGCTTCGGCCCCATTGCGGATCATCACCGCCGGATGCAACAGGTCCCGGGACCAGAAAGGCAGCCCCACGAACCGCAGACGAGTACCGAAATAAATCGCCCCCGCGAGGGCCAGCATGCCCAGCACCTGAGACACGGGGAGATTGCCGGTCAGGAACTTGATGAAAGCGTCCTCGACAGCGAAGAACAGCATCGCCAGTGTCAGTATCGACACACCACGCAAGTTGTCCGTCATCATCGTAAGCTGCCCTTCATCACTCTGCTCTTGCGGCCGGTCACATGTGCCGCGTTACGCCACCATCGACGCGCAGGGATTGTCCGGTGATGTAGCTGCTGTCGTCAGTCAGCAGGAAAGCCGCCGCCTTGGCTTGTTCCTCGGCTCGTGCCAGACGGCCAAGTGCCGACATATCCGCGTATTTCTGTGGAAGGTCCAGGCTATCGGTAAAGCCCGGCAGCAAGCAGTTCATGCGGATGTTCGCGGGGCCATATCGGTCGGAGTAAAGCTTGGCGAAACTCGACACGCCGACACGGTACACGCTGGACGTCGGAAAGATCAGCGACGGTTCGAATGCCGAGAAAGTCGTGATATTCACGATCGACCCGCCGCCCTGTGCCTCCATTACCGGGGTCAGCAGCTTGGCCATTCGGATCACGGGCTTCAGCACCATTTCATTGGCGCGGTCCCAGTCTTCTTCGGAAATCTCCAGCAGGTCGCCTTTGGGCGGGCCGCCGACATGGATCAGGCAGGCGTCGATGCGGCCATAGGTTTCCATGGCAAGGTCGAATATGCCCTGCGTATCTCCGGCATTTTCGGCTTTGCCGCGCCGGGCGACGCCACCCAGTTCCTTGGCCAGCGTTTCGCAGGACTCCGACGGGGACATCAGCGCCAGGCTGTAGCCGCGCTTGTGCATCGTGCGCGCTGTCGCGGCACCCATACCGCGTCCTCCGCCGATGATCAGACATGTCTTTTCGGTCACGGTGATCTCCTTTGCTCGTGTCAGAACCGGTCGACCCGGTAGGGTGTCAGGTCGATCTCGGGGGTTTCATTTGCGATCAACTGCCCCATCAGGTGGGCCGTGGTCGCGGCGTAGGTCAGGCCAAGGTGGCCGTGGCCAGTGGCGTAGTAGACACCAGGCACCTTGGCAGAGGCGGACATGACCGGAACCGTGTCTGGAAAGGCCGGGCGGTGACCAATCCATTCCGTTGCATCCTCGACGCGCAGGTTAGGCAATGCCTCGCGGGCGCGCTTGACCGTGATCTTTGACCGCCGCCAGTCCGGCGCGGCGTCTAGACCGGCCATCTCTACGGTGCCACCGACGCGAATACCGCCGCCGGTTGGGGAGACCATGAAAGCCTTGGCTGGCCAGATGATCGAATGCTTGAGCTCGATCCCCGGGGCGTTGATCTGGGTGTGATACCCGCGCTCAGTTTCAAGTGGGATCGGTTCACCGATCGTCCGCGAGAGCCTGCCCGTGAAAGCGCCTGCGGCCAGCACGACGGTATCGGCATCGAGCACCTGTCCGTCGTCGAGACGAACGCCGGTCACGCGGTTAGCACGCTCCAACCCGGTGACCTTGCCGCGGACCACATTGCCGCCCTGCCCCACCACAACCTCGACCAAGCGTGACACGAACGCGTAGGGATCATTTAGCGTGCGGTTGTCGGGTAGAAGTACGGCTTTCTTTATGACCGGAGCCAATTCAGGTTCAAGATCGTGCAGCGCATTGTGGCCGAGCACCTCGTAGCGGAACCCATGCCGATCCAACATGTCAAGCCGCTCTCGGTCAGCCTCGAATTCTTCTTCGCTGGCATAGAGCGACAGGCACCCCGTCGCGCTCAGGTGGTCTTTGAGGCCGATGCTTTCCAGCAGGACGGTTGTGTCGTTGAGCGCGCGTCGACACAGCGCGGCCCCCTGCTCTTCCAAAGCACGCATCTTCGATGGTCGACCGGCCCAGAAAAAACGCAGGAACCAGGGGATCAACCGCGGCGCATAGGTCGGCGACACGCGGATCGGCCCCTCGGGATGCAAGAGCCAGCCGGGGGTCTGCAACCAAACGGACGGACGCGATACCGGCATGAACTCAGTCACCGCAATCGACGCCATGTTGCCGAATGACGCGCCGCGCCCGGGCTCGGCCTCATCGACCACGGTTACATCCCGTCCGCGTTTCAACAGATCGTGCGCAATGGCCATGCCGATAACCCCGGCTCCCACGATTACTGTCTTTGGTTTTGTCTCAGAGGGCTGCATTCGTCCGAACCGATGCTAAAGGGAAATCCGGCGGACCGCTCAACCGGTCCGCCGGAATGGCATTACATTGCGAGGATGGGTTCCATCGCGGCCTTGAACTCGGCCTTTTCCGCGTCCGTCAGCGGACCAAGAGGCGCGCGGCATTCGCCGACCGGCATTCCCTGAAGCTCGGCGCCGTACTTGATCTTCTGGACGAACTTGCCGGACTCGAGGATGTTCATCGCACGATAAAGCTTCTTCATCAACTCTTTCGCGGCACCCAGATCGCCAGCCTTGTAAAGCCGGTCCAGCTCGCAGCAGGCTTTCGCCATGCAGTTCGACGGGCCGCAGATCCAGGATTCCGCACCCCAGAACATGAAGTCCAGCGCGATATCATCCGAGCCGGAGATCAGCTGAATTTTGCCTTCGTAACGCGACACGATATCGACGGCCCGTTGCAGAACGCCCGAGGATTCCTTGATCCCGATGACACGCGGGTTGTCGGCAAAATGATCCATCAGCTCGAACGAAATGTCCGCGCCGTCCTTGGAGGGGTAGCTGTAGAGCACGAGGTTCACATCGACCTCGGCCAGCACCGTCTCGTAATGCTTGATCAGCTCTTCCTGCGTCGGGCGGGTGTAGAAGGGCGGCGCGAGCAGCACGTTGTCATAGCCGATTTCCTTGGCCATTGCCGTCTGCTCGATCACCTCACGGGTGGCGGGCGCGTTTGTGCCAGCGATCAGGATTTCGTCGTCATTGGCAAAATCCTTGACGAACTGCAGAACGCTGCGGCGTTCCTCCGTCGACTGGCTGAAGTATTCGCCGGTTGACCCGTTCGGCACCCAACCGGTCACGCCACAGTCCCGGAAATGGGTCAGCAGCTTGCCGAAAGCATCGAAGTCAATCTTGTTGTCGGCACCGAACGGCGTGACAAGCGCAGGCATGACGCCAGAGAGTTTCACATTGTAGCTCATAGGTTTTTCCTTTCGTCCTTGTATTGAAGGTATCCGCGTCTTTCGACCGCAGGGAATGCATCGCCGCGTCGTACGTAATTGGCGCCGTGGTTGTGGGACCGTGTCACGAAGTCCCAGCGTTCCTCGCGCCCGGTCGACAGCGCCTTGTCGATCAGCTTTCTGGCGATCTGGCTGCTGACCACGGTCTCTGGCAGGGTTTCGAGGGGCCAAGTTTGCTCTGCCAGAGCGGTCAAACGCACCTCGTCCGGGTCCCCGGTACCCGCGAGATTGGTCAATTCCAATGGGTCGGAAGCAAGGTCATAGAGTTGCGCCGGATAGGCGCGGGACAGCACCAGCTTCTTTACACCGTCCCGCACGCAGACACGCGGTGCGGCGGTCCCCCCATCGATGTGTTCAATGAACACGGGGTTGCGCTCGCCAGCGCCGTCAAGCGCGGGAACGAGACTATGCCCGTCGAGCGGCGTGCTTATCTCATTCGGGGGGATCCCCGCGAGGTCGCACAGTGTCGGGAATATGTCGACAAGATTTGCAGGCATCGAAACGCGCCACGCGAGACCTTTTGGGCGCGCGACGATCAAAGGTACGCGAATGGCCGGTTCGAAAAGCGTTTTCTTGAACCACATGCCTCGCTCTCCGATCATATCGCCATGATCTGAAGCGAAGACAATCACTGTGTTATGGCTGAACCCGCTGTCATCCAGCGCCCCCATCAGCCGTCCGAACAGGGAGTCCACGTACGAGATCATCCCGTAATAGCCACGACGGGCCCGGCGATAGTCCGTATCGGTCAGCGTGCACTTATCCTGGCCGTAGTGATAATACAGCGATTGGCTGTGCGGATCCCGCGCGGAAACCGGGACATGAGGGACCCGCGGATCCTCGATTTCGGCCTCGGCGTGAAGATCCCAGAATTCCCGCGTGGTCACGTAGGGATCATGTGGATGCGTGAGCGAGACCGTCATGAGGAACGGCCGATCATCATCGCCGCGGGCGCGCGCGTAAAGCTCCCGGATGGCGTGGTGAACGACGTCTTCGTCGTAGTCGATTTGCATAGACCGGGCCACCGGCCCGGCATCGCGCACGGTGTCGATTGTCGAGACCCCGAACTCGTAGGCCCTTTCATCGTCCTCCGCAACGTCGCCGAAGGTCGGCTCAGGCGTCCACGACATGTCGGCCGGATAGATCTCGGTGGTGAGCCGCTCTTCGAAGCCATGGAACTGGTCTGGCCCGACGAAGTGCATCTTTCCGGAGATGCAGGTGTAATAGCCATGCGCACGCAGGTAATGCGCGAATGTCGGTGTCGAGGCAGCGAATTCCGCACCGTTGTCGAAAGCGCCGATCCGTGAGGGCAATCGGCCTGACATCATCGCGAAACGAGAGGGAGCGCACAGCGGATAGGGGCAATAGGCGTTCTCGAACACCACTCCGCGCGCCGCGAGGGCATCTATGTGCGGGGTCTTGCAAACCCGACCACCATACGCGCTCAGCACGAACGATGTCAGTTGGTCGACCATGAAAAGTATGATGTTCGGGCGGTCCAAGGTCTAATGACCCACGATTTGGCTGAGAAAAGCCTTCGTCCGTTCGTTTTTTGGATTGTCGAAGAACACATCCGGCGGACCCTCTTCGATGATCTGTCCATCCGCCATGAAGATCACGCGGTCTGCTACCCGTCGAGCAAAACCCATCTCATGTGTGACGCAAACCATTGTCATGCCGTCCTCGGCCAGACCTACCATAACGTCCAAAACCTCCGAGATCATCTCGGGATCAAGCGCCGAGGTAGGCTCGTCGAATAGCATGATTTGTGGCGCCATGCAAAGGGCGCGGGCGATGGCCACCCGCTGTTGCTGACCTCCCGAGAGCTCGCCGGGGTACTTGTGCGCCTGTTCGGGAATCTTGACCCGTTCCAGGTATTTCATCCCTGTCTTCTCTGCCTCAACACGGCTGATTTTGTGCGCAAGGATCGGCGCCAGCGTGCAGTTTTCCAACACGGTCATGTGCGGGAACAGGTTAAAGTTCTGAAAAACCATACCCGCTTCACGCCGGATCTCGTCGATGTTGTCGACGTTATCATCCAGTGGTGTTCCGTTGACCTCGATCAGACCGGACTGGTGTTCCTCCAACCGGTTGATGCAGCGGATGAGCGTCGATTTCCCAGAGCCAGAGGGGCCACAGATTACAACCTTCTCGCCTTTCGACACCTCAAGATCGATGTCCTTCAGGGCATGAAACGCTGAGTAGTACTTATTCATATTTTCGATGCGGATGGCGAGATCGGACATTGATTGGGCTCCTTTACCGGCGACCAACGCCAAGACGGCGTTCGAGATAGGCGCCGTAGCGCGACAGCGAGAAAACGAAGACGAAAAAGATAAGGCCGACAAACACGTACATTTCGATCGTCGCGAAATTCCATTCCGCAGTACCGGACGCAGCTCTGCCTGACGCCATTACATCGAAGAAACCGATGATTGTGACCAGCGACGTTTCCTTGAAGGTGATGACGAACTGGTTGATCGTCGGTGGCAGCGCATTGCGGAATGCCTGTGGCAGGATGATATAGCCAATCCGATGCCAGTAACCGAGTCCGAGTGCCTTCGCGGCTTCTTCCTGACCGTTCGGAAGTGCCTGCATACCGCCGCGGATGATCTCGGCTTGGTAACAAGCGAAGAATAGCGCGTAACCGACAATGACGCGGTAGAGCTTGTCTCCAGTCAGACCGGCCGGCAGCACAAATGGGAGCACGATGGCAAATGTGAACATGATCGACAGAAGCGGGAGCGAGCGGATCACGTCGATCACGAGCGCCATCGTCCGCGCAATCCACGGCAGGTTCGAACGGCGCAGGAGCGCGAAAATGATCGCAAGTGGCATACCGAGAAGACTCACTCCTGCGAAAATGAAGATCGTCAGCGACAAGCCGCCCCAGTTCTGCTCCTTTACTTCGGTCAGACCAAAGAAGCCGCCTCGCATAAGCACATAGAAGGTCGCAAAGCCTGCAATCCAGAGCGGTGCAAGGCGTTTGGCTGACCAAAACCAAGGTACGCAGGACAAGATCGCGACAACGATCATGACCATGCATGCGATCGCCGAGCGCCATTGTTCTTCAAACGGATAGAGACCGAAGAGAACGATCCGCCAGCGTGTCGAAACGACGGACCAGCATGCGCCTCCGTGGAGGTTTCCCCGGCAGGTATCCCCAGAATTGGGGGCGAAAGTTGCCCCGAGAATTGCCCATTCGATCAGAGACCAGAGTACCCAAGCCACAAAGGCCGCGAAAATGACGGTGACAGCTGTATCGCGCCATGTCGCAAAGTACCTTGATCTTATCCTGTCGAAAAACCTCGGCTGCGGAGAATCAGCGGCATGTGCCATGGGTCAAATCCTCAGCTGAGTGCCTTTCAGCTTAATCGCGTCATTCACGCGGTTCAGCACCCAGGCAATTGTGTAGTTGATGATCAGAAAGCCGCCCATCAGGATGGCGATGAGTTCCAACGTCTGGCCGGACTGGTTGATCGAAGTTGAGATCACCATAAAGAAATCGGTGAAGCTGATCGCAATGCCAATCGTAGTCGCCTTGAAAAGCCAGACATATTGATTGATTAGCGTCGGCATCACGATACGAATTGCCAGCGGAAGGCGAATCCGGCTGAATATTTGCCAATCAGTCAGACCCAAAGCCTGGCCAGCTTCTCCCTGCCCTTTCGGAACGGCATTGAATCCCGCGCGTACAATCTCAGCGATGTAGGCAGCCCCGTAGATGGAAATGGCAACCACGCAGGCCATCAGTTCTGGCGAGATGCGGATCCCTTCGCGAAAGTTGAGGCCACGTTGTTCGGGAATGCTCACAAGCGGCGTGTCCGGGATGCGGCCGAGCCAGAGAACGATCAAAGCGAGTATGATTGCCGCCCCCCATACGCCCCGCTTTTCGCGGCCAGCTTTTTCCAGATGCAGGTCCGGCCATCGTTTTGCGCGCATCCAGAGTGCGAGTCCAATGGCGGCCATTACGATCAGGCCTACGATGAAAACAGAGCCGCCGGTCACGTTGAGGCCGGGGATGTAGATGCCGCGTCCGGTCAGCGCGATGCTACCTAGGAAAGGTTCGATGTCGCGCGGTGACGGCAGTGCAAGTAGCAGCGTGTACCAGAACAGCAGTTGCAAGATGAGTGGCACGTTGCGGAAAAGCTCAACGAAGCTCGTACCTACAAGCTCCGCCATGCCATTTCCCGAAGTGCGCATTACGCCGATGGTGATGCCCAGAATAGTTGCCAGAGGAAGCGCGATGGCCCCGAGAAACAGAGAATTGAGAATACCCACAAGTATTGCGCGGGCATACGTCGAGGACGTGCTGTAATCGATCAACGAGAAGCTGATCCGCCAGCCTGTAGTGCGTTCAAGGAAACCGAAACCCGAGGTCAGACCCTGCGCTTCAAGGTTGGCGCGAGCCGTCACAAAAAACACAACGAACAAAAGCAGAATGGACCCGACGAACGCCATTTGAAGGCCGTTGTCGCGAACGCGCCTGTCCTTGAGGAATGCAGTCATTGTCTGCTCCTTCCGATCGGCAGAATTTAGGGTGGGCTGGCTGGCCCGACCCATCACGGGCCGGGCCGATAACATCAATCGATGATGAAGGGGTAGAACACGCCGCCGGCGTTGTAGAGGCCGTTGATCCCACGAGGAAGCTTGTAGGGCGAGCCATCACCGAGATTACGGTCATAGATTTCGGCGAAGTTCCCTACTTCCTTGATCATGTTGTAGGCCCAGTCATCCGACAGACCCAGTCGCTGACCATAGCCCGGGCTGACCCCGAGAAACTTGGCGACCGTCTCGGACGGCGGGTTGGCACGAATTTCGTCGACGTTCTCCGACGTGATTCCTTCGATTTCTGCAAACCAGAGCGACGAAAGCATCCAGTTCTGGACATCAAGCCAGTCAGAGTCGCCTTCGGGAACTATGATGCCTTCCGCTTCCAGGTCGATGACGTCGGGAAGGATCACATGGCTCTCAGGCCCATCCGGGGCATCGACATTGCTTGCAGCAAGGCTCGGTGCCCACTCGACCATCGCGTCGCAGCGCGTCTCGTAATAGGCGTTGCGCAGCTCGTCGCCGTTTTCGAATGTCAGAAGTTCCGCCTCGATGCCGTTCGATTGCAGGAATGTCGCTGTTGCGCGCTCGGTGGAGGTCCCCGCCGCGACGCAGATCGAACCACCATCAAGGTCGGCGATCGACTGTGCGCCCAGATCGGCATGGGCCATCGCCTGGAATGCACCGATGAAGTACGGCGTCGAATAAGCCAGGTTCAGCTCGGTGTCGCGGCTCTGGGTCCAGCCCGAAACCTTGATGACGACGTCGATGTCGCCCGACTGAAGTGCCGGCCACCGCTGAGCCCAAGAAATCGGAACGATTTCGAGGTTGCCTTCAGAAGTGCCGAAAAGGCCGGCTGCCAGAGCACGGCAAAGATCAATGTCGACGCCCTTCCAGTTGCCTTGATCGTCCACCTCGGCAAAGCCCAGGAAGGAACCGTTATGACCGCTGCACAGTAGCGACCCACGGTCGAGCACGGTTTTCAATTTGCTGTCATCCGCGACCTGGGCTTGCGCCAGTCCGGTCAACGCCACCAGCACCGTCGTTGCCATCGCGAGTTTCTTGGTGAATGCCATTATGATCTCCCTGTGTCGACATTGTGTCGCCAATATTGATGTCGACACTATGCCGACAAGTCAATACTGTTATGTTGCGGAGCGATGGATTACGATCGGCTTCAGACCTGCCCAGGAGAAAACAAAGTGGTTCAAAAGCAGTTGGATGCGGTCAAGCATGCGAAAGGGCGGGGGTCGAAATTTGTCTATGACGAACTCAAAAGAGAGATACTGTCTCTCACGCTTCAGCCCGGAACTCCGCTCGACGAGACCAGTCTTTCGGGGCGATTCGCCATGTCCAGGTCGCCTGTCCGCGAGGCCCTCGTGCGCCTTTCTGCAGAAGGTTTGGTCGTGATGCTGTCGAACCGGTCGACACTCGTAGCACCCATCAACATGGCTGAGTTCCCGCGTTACGTCGAAGCGCTCGACTTCCTGCAAAGGATCAATACCCGTCTCGCCGCACAGAACCGGAAAGACGCGGAAATCGTTGTTATGGAAAAGGCGGCCCGGTCATTTGATCGCGCATGTTCCAGCAACGATTATTTGGCGATGTCGGCCACCAACCGTGACTTTCACATGGCGATCGCGGCGGCGGGCAAGAACCCATATCTTGCGCGTTCATACGGACATCTGCTCGACGAAGGCCGCCGCATCCTCCATATGCATTTTGACTACGTCAAGGCTTCTACAACCGACACATTGCTAGGGTCAGAGCACCAAGACATGATCGAGGCTATCCGTGCTTGCGATGTCCGCGAAGCCGACCGGTTGGCGCATTTACACACACGTCAGTTTCACAACCGCTTTGTCGAGTTTCTCAGCGCGAACTATAGCGACGATTTTGACTTCGGGCTTTCCACCTTATCAAAGTCTGCCTGATCACCCATAGCTTCCGTAGCACTCGGCAGCCAAACCTTCGGACGAAATCGCTGCGTCCCTGTCGAGGGCGACATCGGAAACCGCCATGCCCGATCCTGCAGTCATCGTCCAGTCAAGGGTGCCGTACCCGATGTTCGGCACCAGGTTCCTATATCCCGATGCCCCCAGAACGGGCGTGCCATCTGGCGTCATGGGGCGCAGTCCCGTCCAGCCCTCTGCCTTGGAAATATCGCCGCCACCGGGAAACAGATCGTTCACCATATAGCGGACCTTGTCAGTCGCATGCGGCCCGAGACTGTCGGAATAGCCCGCGATCTTGGCCGTATCCGCCATTCGCACGCGATCGCCCAGTCGCGTGATCGCCACCGTGTAGGTCTCGGCCGTGATCCTAGACCCGCACTCCAGACCGGTGATCGGCTGGGCGGTGAGCAATCGGCGGACGCGGGGACTGGCCAAGATCATGGCATATGCGGCGAGACGCGGAACTGGCAATCTCCCAATACATCAACGGTTTCTGCAATCCGCTCCTACGACATTCAGCCCTCGGCTGGAAAAGTCCGGCGGCTTCGAACAGAAAGGGGCCTGAACCAGTACCCGGTGCGGCACGAAAGCGGGACAGGTCCAGTGCTGACACCCAAATGCCGCGCAATCCTCTGCACCGGGTAGCCCCGCACAGTAATCCGATACACAGCATCGCGCTCGAACTCATCGCTGCAATTGCATGTCCCCATGTCGACCTCCCCGTCCAACAATTTGGGGGCACAGCGTCTGCAAACCTAGGGTCGGCTGATCTGTCTACGCTCCGGACACACCGTGTATTGCGTTTGATCCACCTCAAACTGACAGTATACTTCCTAATTGGGGAGAATGCGTGGTCGACGCCTCACCCGGTCGTGCCCCGGCGTACACCGGGCCGGGCCCAAGGGGATGTCGGCCTTCTCCGACGATGACAACCCACGAACGGAGAGCCACACCATGCCCACCCCAACAGACCGTCCCAACGATCTTCAGGCGCAGCGCGACAGGTTTCACGCCGAGCTGGACAAGATGAGCATCATCCCGCTGTGGCTCAACCTTGGCGCCGCGGCCCAGCACGAACCGAACGTGGCCGCGGTGCCCCATATCTGGCGCTGGAACGAGATCAAACCGATGATGCTGCGGGGCGGCGACCTGATCACCCCGCAGGAGGCCGAGCGCCGGGTGCTCATGCTGATCAACCCGAGCTACGAGAAAAAGAGCGCGCGTACCGTCGGCATGATCTTCGGCGGTATCCAGTTCCTGATGCCCGGAGAGATCGCGGACAGCCACCAGCACTCGCCGAACGCGCATCGCTTCATCATCGAGGGCGAAGGCGCCTATACGGCGGTGGACGGCGAACGCACGATCATGAAGAAGGGCGATTTCGTCACCACGCCCGCGTGGAAATGGCATGACCACGGCAATGAATCCGATCAGCCAATGGCCTGGCTCGACGGTCTGGACCTGCCCTTCGTGAACCTTATGGATGCGAATTTCTTTGAAGATTACCAAGACGGCAACAGGCAGACCCAGCCGATTTTCCGCAACAACGAGGACAGCCTGCACAGGTGGGGACGCGGCATGAAACCCGCATGGGAGCAACCGGCCGAGCCGCGCCAGTCGCCGATCCTGAACTATCGCTGGACTGATAGCCGCGCCAATCTGCATGCGCTGCGCGAGGATGAGGGCAGCCCCTATGACGGGATCATCATGCAGTATGTGAACCCGCACAATGGCGGGCCGACACTGCCGACCATCTCGGCCTACCTCCAACTTTTGCGCAAGGGCGAGCACACCAAGTCGCATCGCCATACCGCCAGCACGATCTATCACGTGGCCGAAGGCGGTGGCGGATCGCTGATCGGGGACCGCGAAATCCTCTGGCAGGAAGGCGACACCTTCGTGATACCGTCGTGGATGGAACACGAGCACTGGAGCATCGACGGAGAGGCGGTTCTCTTTTCCTACAGTGACCGGCCCATCCTTCAGGCGTTCGGCTTCTACCGCGAAGCCCGCGGCGAACGGCGCGGATAAGGAGACCGTCATGACCAGGATCGACGAGACGACCGTTGTCATCATCGGGGCGGGGCCTGTCGGGCTTTTCCTTGCGAACGAGCTGTCCTATCGCGGGGTGGATTACATCCTTGTCGAACAGGGCGAGGGGAAGGTCTATTTCCCGGCGGGCGAGAATTTTTTCTCGCGCACCATGGAGCATCTGCGCAGATGGGGCGTCGCGGACGAGTTCCGGTTCGGCGACGGGTTTCCGTCCGACATGGCACGGACCATGGGGTTCTGCACCTCTATCGGCGGCAGGCCCCTGGCGGTCTTCGCCGGGACCTCCAACGCCGATGCGCCCAAGGCCGACCCCTATTCGCCCGAGGGCGGGTTCTTCTATCCCAAGAAGGCCTTCGACCCGACCCTGCGCGCTGTCGCGGAACGGCAGGGTGGCGATCTGCGCTATCAGACCAGTCTGGAGTCGTTCGAGCAGACCGCAGATCACGTCGACTGCACGGTCACAGGCCCGGACGGGGAACCCTATGTCATCCGGGGCAAATGGCTGGCCGCCTGCGACGGCGGGCGAAGCGCGGTGCGCAAGGCGCTGGATATCCGCTTTGTCGGCACCTTCGGCGAAGGCTACAACTTTGCCACCTATTTCCGCTGCGCGGGTTTGGGCGACCGGATTGCCGCCCTGTTCGGGCAGCGCATGGCGCAGGTTCATACGCTGAAGGACGACCGGCGCGCCTATCTCACCACGGTCGACGGGGCCGAGGAATGGCGGCTGTCGATCTATGCCAGAGAGGTCGAACAACTCGACCCGGCTGAGATGGTCCGCTCGGTTATCGGCGCGGACCTCGACTTTGAGGTCCTCCAGGCGCAGCCCTGGTCCGGACACCGCGTCGTGGCCGAACGCTATCGCAAGGGCCGGGCCTTCATCCTGGGCGACGCGGCGCACCTGCGCTGGCCCAAAGGCGGGTTCGGTGCCAACACCGGCTTCGGGGACGCGGTGGATTTCGGCTGGAAAGTCGCCGCCGTTACCGAGGGCTGGGCGCCCGAGGCGTTTCTGGACACATACGAGACCGAACGCCGCCCTATCGCCATCCGCAACACAAATGAGGCCGCGAACAACCGCGTGCTCGACCACATGATTCAGCCCGACCCGATCCTCGACGAAGACAGCCTCGCCGGTGAGGCCGCCCGCCGCGTCATGCACGAACGCCTTTTCGCGCTGCGCCTGCGCGAGTTCGTGACGCCCGGCATCCAGCTGGGACACCGCTATCGCGGATCGCCGATCCTTGTCGACGATGGCAGCCTTGAGGGGCCCGACGACCACATGATCTACATCCCGACCACCCGCCCGGGATCGCGCGCTCCACATTATGAATTCGCGGACGGCCGTTCGATCCTCGATGACTTCGGTCAGGGGTTTACGCTGGTTGTGACAGACGAGGGCACGGGCGACGAGGCTTTCGCCAAGGCCGGCAGCGCGCTCAGCATCCCGGTCCGGGTGGTGCGGTACACTGACGACGCGCTGCGCAGCCTTTACGAATGCGCCCTCGTTCTGGTGCGGCCCGACGGCCACGTCTGCTGGCGCGGTGACCTTCCGCCCGACCGGCCCGAGGAGGTCTGGGCGACGGTCAGTGGTCGCCGTCTGACGACCGCCGGGACATCCTCGATGCAGGCGAAAGAACCGTTAGAATCTGCTCGCAGAACTCTGTGACCGCCAACCGCTCCGGCGCGGATCCGCAAGCTTTCAGATCTCGAGGGTTATCCTGACCCAGAAAGCCCTCCGGCCCCTGCCCCGGTCTGCGCGGCCTCAATCAGACACCAAGCGCCGCCTTAGGCATTTCGGGCACCACCATGCCCCGCGAAATGCCGTTCCAGGATCGTGAGCAACCTGATCAGTTCCTTCCGTTCCGCATCACTCAGCGGCGCCAGGATCGTGTCCGAGATTGCCGGAACCCGCGCCGTCACCTTTTCCAAAAGCTCCGATCCCTTCGCCGTGATACGCAGTTGTTTCGTGCGCTTGTCCAAAGACCCTTCCCGGCGGATGATCAGGCCCTTGTTCACGAGTCGGCCGATGACATGTCCGATTGTAGTGCGGTCGAAACAAATCGCCTCGGCCAAGCGCGTGGCGTCGATGCCCGGCGCATCCCGAATGTGCAGCAAAGCGGCAAATTGCACCGCGGTCAGGTCGACATCTGAATTCGCTTGACTGAAAGCCGCTGTCGCCACCTGATGGGTTCTGCGCAGCAAATAGCCGGGTTGGTCATAGATCTCGCTCGCCTTCAATGCTCTGCCCTTGATGGTTGATCGGTACGATGTCCACTGTGACATCAGACAGCACACTGCTCAATCAGGTACAACTATTGGCAGAGGCCTTCATGAACAGGGGCGGCAGGAATGCTCCGCCGCCCCTCATGCACGTTGGTTCTTCGGTTCGGTTTATCGGCCATGCCACCGACAGAAGAAACCGGTTATTGGGCGGCCTCGTTCACCGCTGCAGTAAAGGCATCGTAGATTTCCTGACCATTGGGCGTCTCGGCGATCCATCCATCGACAACCGTCTGGAGCTTATCGTCCCAAATAGCCTGTTGCTCGTCCGACAGGGTCGTGAAGGTCCGGCTGTCGTCCTTCATCGCGGCGGATCTGAATTTTTCAATCGCGGCGTCGAACTCTTCCCCCCACAGGCGCGCGAAAGGTTCGCCGGAGTTCTTGTCGATCGCCGCACGCGCTTCTTCGGGCAGGCTGTCATACCTGTCCTTGTTCATGACCACCATCAGCGGCGACGCGCCAAGATTGATATCCAGATGGTATTTCGCGATCTCGGCAACACCGAAGATGGTCAGCGCGACCCACTCGTTGATCGTACCGTCGATCAGTCCGCGCGACAGGCTTTCAGCAAGCTGGGGCGAGGTGATGCCGCCCACGGGTGTGGCGCCGATGGCATTGATCGTTGCCAGCAACGTCGGACCCGCGCCGCGCAGCTTCTTGCCCGCGGCATCGTCCAGTGTTTCGACCTTGCTCAAAGTGGTAAGAAGTGTCGGAGCGGTGGAGAACGCGCCAAGAACCTTGACGTTCTCCATCCCCTGCCCCGGCCAAAGCCCATCTTCGACCATCTTCGTCGCGGCCAGCGATCCGGCCGTGGCGCTCGGTACGGAGCCTGGAAGCTCTATGATCGTTGCTTCGTTGACGGCGCCGGGCGTGTACCCCAGAATGATGTACGAGATGTCGGCGATACCGTCCCGCGCCATATCCAGGTGCGTGGCGGGGTCCCGGCCCAACGTACCGGCCGGAAACATCTGGATGTCCAACGTGCCGTTGGAATCGTCAATCACACGCTGCGCCCAGACCGACAGGATATCGGCATAAATGAACGATGGCGCAGGCACGCTGGTCGTAAAGCGTAGCGACTCCTGCGCCTGTGCTGTCTGTCCCGCCAGAAGTGTGAGAACAAGCGCCGCGGCATAGCCCATCACTCCGCGACCCAAGCGCCCCCCCAGGTTTCTACGATTGAAAACCATTTCTTTCCTCCCTTTTTCCGGTCTCTACCGGTATTGCCCGAACATCATGACATCGAGGCACCAGGCCGATGTCCTGCCGAGTTCGCGATCAGGGTAGTGAAGGTCCGCGACCTCACAATCTGAATCGCAAAAGTGTTCGCCCTGCGGATAATGAATCTGGTTGCCGCGATGCTGGCGGTTATCGGCAACTTCAGTCGCGAGGATCTGGGCGAGATCAAATTCTCTGCCCACGTAACCGGTTGAGCGCGGCGTGCCCGACACCGTACTGCGCAGCATCCGACCCTGGAAAGGATGGCCACGTGGCCGGTCTCTGACGACCCGACGCCTCAGGCGTTCGGCGGTGATCCCCTACTGCACCTGTCCTGTTCCAATCGGACGCGCCCGATCACCGTCCAGGCGCCTGGTTCCCAGAGGTCGCTCGGGTCAGGGCCGTAATTTGCTGGTCTTTCATTCAGGTGGCAGGCAAGTTTGCTGCTTCTGTTGTCAAGACTGATTGACCTAACTCATTCTACAAAAACGAAATTATATTTATCGATCCTTCATTTCCACTGTAAGCTGCGGGGTAGGAGGCGTGTCCAAAACAGGAAACGTTCAAGAATGAGAAGGTAGATTCAAACGGCCATCTCCGAGAGGGGGGGTGCGATGTCCGGTTATGGGAACGATCAGCAATTGGTAGAATTCGCCCTGTATCAGCAGAGCTTTCGCAGCGTTCGCCAGTTGAAGAACAAATTGCCCGATGAAACCGTGGAGTCCCTTGCCCGCGCTTGCGAAGGTCATTCTGGCCCTGCCGATCACCGTGCCGGGGGTCCGCATTCTGGTCAGCGGAAATATACTGTCAGAAGCAGGTGACACCATTCGTCTGATGCAGCCCGACGCAACGACCCGGGATTTCGACGATGCGGTTGCCGCGTTCGAAAAGCTCCGGAACGACCTGAAGCGGCGTTGACGCCGCTGGCACCGGGCCTGCCGCTCTACCGGGATCCAGATACGAAAACGGGCGGCGCTGCCTCCACAGCGCCGCCCAGTTTCAACCTCCCTTGAGAACGCTCAATCCAGTTCGTCTTTTCTGCGTCCAGATCGGCTTCGGGGCCGAAGGACACCAGAATCGGGTGGAAGCGTATCCCCTATCTGTGGTTCGGCTCTCTGTGGCAGTTCGGCGGGTCGGCGATCATGCCGATGCGCCTGTTGGTGCTATCGGGCGATCAGGTCGCTGGCCCCGAATGGGCGGGCGAGGTTGGCGCCGCACTGACCCTTCTGCTGAGGGGTTTGGGCATGCACATAACCCAGACCGCGGCCCTTACGTTCGCCGCCGACCGCGCCAGCGATGAAATACGGCCCCAGGTGGTGGCACTGCTTTATGTGATGTTTCTGATCGGCACGATGCTGCGCGACTCCAGCGCCTTACGTCTGGATCAGAAACGCAGCCGTCCTGGTGCGAAGAGGCGGTACCGACACGATCAGTTTTGAGCTGATCGGCGACACGCGGATCAGTTACCTGATGACATGGCCCCACACCCGCCCTTGGCAGATCAGACGGGCCCAGCCCGCGCTGCGCGCCATTCCGGACGCGGCCAAGGTCGCCGCCATGTTCGCCGACGCGGCAGACACCTGCGTATCACAGCGCCAAATCACCCGCATTGCGCCAGAACAAGGCGCCGCGGCCCCGATTGCGGCGGAATAGCACCATGGCAAACACCACCGGATCTCTCGCCAGCCAGATGAAGGCCCGTGACCACGAAATGGTCCCGCGAGCGCTATTGATCGCCATGTTTTCGCTAATTGCCGGGTCACTGGGCCTGGGCGCCTTTGCGCGGCTGACCGATCAGCCGCTGCGCGGCGTGGTCCCGGCCAACCCCATCCTGGCCGAACGCAGCATCACACTGCAAGGCACCCGCAGCGACGGTATTGCCGGCGCATGTGAAATTCCTCAACGGTGCCGTGGTGCACGGGGCCGAGATCATGGCCCCCCGACGGTGAACTGGTCGAAGAGGACCGCACCGCGACCATCATCCGGGCCAGCGCAGTCGAACGGCTCTGGACACGCTGGACCGGCGATTTCGAATTCATGGAACTGTGCGAATTTTCCTTCTCCGAAGAGGTGATGTCATGAACGCCGATTCCCAACCTCCCGCCACCCATTCCGCCTATGTCGCCACTACAGAGGAAGCCATCGCAGGTCGAACGCCGACATCACGACCCTGTTCCAGCTGATGGCACGGGACGAGGCGCGCCATGCAGGCTTCATCAACGATGCCCTTCGCGAGGCGGGCATCCGCGTCAACCTCGGCTTTCTGACGCAGCAGAAGAAATATGCCTATTTCCGGTCAAAGTTCATCTACTACGCCACCTATCTTTCCCTAAAGACCGGATATGCCCGGTGCATTACGATTTACCGCCACCTTGAGCACAACCCCGAGCATCGCTTCCACCTGATTTTCAAGTGGTTCCGCGAATGGTGCAATGACGAGTTTTCGCACGGCGAAGCCTTTGCTCTGCTGACGAAGACCGAGCCCAAGTTGACCGAAAGCATTGCAAACAAGCTCTGGATCAAATTCTTCCTGACGGCGGTCTATTCGACGATGTGGGTACGCGACCACCAGCGGCCGCTGTTTCACGAGGCGCGTGGCCTGGACGTGACCTGCTACGAGCAGGAGGTATTCCGCAAGACCTCCGAAATTTCCAAGCAGATGTTCCCGCTGACGCTGGACATCGACCACCCGCACTGGCGGCCCAACCTCGACCGGATGGACGCGGCTTCGCGCGAGGTCGCAGCGGCGAAAAAGCGTGGCGGTCTTGGCGGCATGCTGTCGCACCTGGGCGGGATGGCCAAGGCCGCCATCGCCTTTGTCGCGGTCTTTACCATTCCCGTGCGACAGAATGCGGTGCCTGGCAGCCCGCGCCTGCAACCGGCCTATTGAGGAACAGCAATGTCACCTTGGCTTCCCGCTTTGATCGCAATCTTTTCCTGGTGGTTCTGCACCGGGATCATCCTGCTGATCGTGCGGCACGCCGACGGCGGCGATGCGGTCGCCCACGAGCGCAACGTGGCTCTGACGGTGCCGGTGCTGGCAATGGGGTCCGCGGGGGTGGTCATATCGGCGCCCGAGGTGACTGTTGGCAATGTCTATCTGGCCTTTGTCAGCACCCTCATGATCTGGGGTTGGATCGAACTGGCGTTCCTGTCGGGTGTCATCTCCGGCCCCGAACGGCGGCCCTGCCCCCCTGACCTGTCGGGAGCCGACCATTTCGTGCGCGCCTTGCGCACCGTCAGCCACCATGAACTGCTGCTTCTGCTGGCGCTGCTGGTGTTTCTGAAAATGACCCGGGGGGCGGAAAACACGATCGCCTTCTGGACCTACCTGATCCTTTTTGCCGCGCGCATCTCGGCCAAGCTGAACCTGTTCTTCGGGGTGCCGCGCATCAATACCGAATTCGTGCCCAGACCGCTGGAGCACCTTAAATCCTATTCCCTGCAGGGACCGATCACGATGGCCTTTCCGATTGGGGCCACCCTTTTGTCGATCGCCGCCTCCTGCTTTTCGGAACGTACCTTCTCGGCCCAGAACCCGGAAGCATTTGTGGGGTTCACCCTGCTGACCGTGCTGGCCGGACTGGCCGCACTCGAACACTGGCTGATGGTGGTCCCGCTGCCCGATGCCAAACTCTGGCGCTGGATGCTGCCGGAGACCCCAGCCTTTCAAGCCAAGGACAAGAACCATGAACTTTGATGCTCTTTTTCAAGACCAGATCGACCAGCTCAAGCAGGAGGGCAACTATCGCTATTTTGCCGAGTTGGAACGCAAATGCGGCAAGTTCCCGCGCGCGTCCAACCACGTGGACGGTGAAAAGCGCGATGTGACGGTCTGGTGTTCGAATGATTACCTTGGCATGGGTCAGAACCCCCTGGTGATCGAGGCAATGTGCGAGGCGGCCCGCCGCACCGGTACCGGCGCGGGCGGGACGCGCAACATTTCGGGCACCAACCACGATCACCTGCTGCTGGAGGCCGAGCTGGCCGACCTGCACGGAAAGGAGGCCGCGCTTCTGTTCACCTCGGGCTATGTGTCGAACTGGGCGGCCCTGTCCTGCCTTGGCAGCCGCCTTGAGAACTGCGTGATCCTGTCGGATTCCGGCAACCACGCCAGCATGATCGAGGGCATCCGCCATTCCCGCGCGCAGAAGGTGATCTGGCAGCACAATGATGTGGCTGATCTTGAATCCAAACTGGCCGCCCTGCCCGCCAATGTCCCAAAGATCGTTGCCTTTGAATCCGTCTATTCGATGGACGGCGACATCTGCCCGATGCGCGAGATCGTCGAGGTGGCCGAGAAATTCGGCGCGATGACCTATCTCGACGAGGTGCACGCCGTGGGCATGTACGGCCCTCGCGGCGGCGGCGTGTCAGAGCGTGAGGGCCTTGCGGACCGCATCACTCTGATCGAAGGCACGCTGGGCAAGGCGTTCGGCGTGGTGGGCGGCTACATCACCGGCTCCGCAGCACTTTGCGATTTCATCCGCAGCTTTTCCAGTGGGTTTATCTTTACCACCGCCCTGCCGCCCGCCGTGGCCGCGGCCGCGCGGGCGTCGATCATCCACCTCAAGAACAGCAGCCTTGAACGCGACTTGCAGCAACGTCAGGTCGCCAAGCTGCGGGCGATGCTGGACCGGGCGGGCATCCCGCATATGCACAACTCCAGTCACATCATCCCCGTGATGATCAAGGACCCTGTAAAGACACGGATGCTGGCCGACTACCTGATGCTGGAATGGGACATCTACGTGCAGCCCATCAATTATCCCACGGTCCCCAAGGGGACGGAGCGGCTGCCCTTTACCCCCTCGCCGCTGCATACCGATCAGGACCTGGCGCATCTGGTCAACGCGCTGTCCCATCTCTGGCGGCAATGCGCGATAAACCACGCAGTGGCCTGAGAGGGGCAAGCAGGCAACCCTTGCCCGACTGCCCATTGATGATCCGCTGTGCCGGCCACACACCCCTCGGAGCGAATTAGGCCAGAGCGATGCACCAGACCGCCTGGAGCCAGCGGTGTCATGACGATCCAGGGCAGACCTCTCGCGTCGAATGCGCCCAACGGGTTGCGATATCGGGGTTGTGAGTGACCAGCAGGACGGCCACGCTGTTCTCCTGCGCCACCTCGCCGATGACCTCCATCACCGCGCGCTGCGTCACCGGGTCCAGGCGCGAAGTCGGTTCGTCGGCCAGGATCACATGCGGCGACAACGCCAGGACGCGCGCCAGTGCGAGGCGCTGCAGCTCTCCGCCCGAAACTGCATCCGGCCGCCGTGCCAGCAGGTCAGCGGACAAGTGCAGCCGTTCCATCAAGCCTTCGATCCGGCCGCGTGGCAGGTCGTGACGACGGGCGAGGTCTTCGAGCGTGCGGCCGATATCGACCTTCGGCGGAAACGCCGCCGGCGGATCCTGATACAGTTTTTGCAGCCCCCAGGGCCCCATGTCGGCGCCGCGCCGCACCTGGCCCGCCGCGGGCACCAGCAGCCCGGCCAGGGTGTCCAGCAACGACGTCTTGCCAGACCCGCTGCGCCCCGTGATGGCCAGCCGTTCTCCCGCGTGCAGATCCATCGCGAAATCTGACAGCAGCCGGTGGCCGCCACGCGCCACCGCAAGTCCTTCTGCCGACAGGACCGTCGCGCCGGATGGGGCAGGCCCGGCCACAACAGGCCAGCGCCCCGGGTCCGCCTCGACAAGGGCGCGACCATATGCCGAGGTGGGCGCGTCCAGAACCCTGTCCGCCGGTCCGACCTCGACGATGGCGCCATCCCGCAGGATCAGCACATCGCCCCCAAGGGCCCGGGCCACGGCCACGTCATGCGTGATGGTCAACAGCGCCGCTCCCTCGGCCACTTCGGCGGCAAGCAGCCGGACAACGTCGTCGCGCAACGCGGCATCAAGCCCTTTCGTCGGCTCGTCAGCCAGAAACACCGGCGCACCGCCCGCGCGCGCGGCGGCAAATGCCACCCGTTGCGCCATGCCGCCCGACAGCGCACCGGGCAACCGCTCTTCTGCCCCCTCCAGCCGCAGCGCCGAGAAATCGGCGCGGGCCGAAATTGCGGCGGTCTCGACCTTCTGTCCCGCGACCAACTGGTGGGTTTCCGCGACCTGTTCAAGCGCCTTCATCGTCGGATCCAACGCGCGCCACGGCTCTTGCGGCAACAGCGCCAAACGGCGACCCCAAAGCCGCGCGCGGCGGCGCGGTGACAGCGTGTCGATCCGGGTGCCTTCCAGTGCGACCTCGCCGGTGGCCGTCAGGCCGTCAGGCAGCATGCCAAGCAGGGCTTGGGCGATCAGGCTCTTGCCTGCCCCGGTCTCGCCCAGGATTGTCAGTGGCTGACCGCCTTTCAGGTCCAGATCCACCGGACCGACGAGCAGTCGGCCCCCGGAGGTCGAGACGCTCAGGCGGGTGGCTTCGAGATGCGGGCTCATCGCAGGGTTCTTCCGGCGGCAATATGCAACGCGATCACCGTCACGGCCAGGCAGATCACCGGTTGCAGCAGCAACCAGGGTGCCTCGCGCCAATAGGGCAACAGGTCGATCATCATCACGCCCCATTCTGCCGTCGGGGGACGCAAACCCACGCCGACAAAGCCAAGGGCGGCCACCGCCGTCACCGCCGTCGCCGCGCCAAAGGCGGCAACGGTCAGCAGGCCGGGCAAAAGTTCGGGCAACAAATGGCGCCGCACGATATAGGCGCGGCCAAAGCCCAGCATCCGCGATGCCTCGACCGCCGGGGCACGGACCAGGATGCGAACCTGTGCGCGGGTAAAGCGGAAGTATTCGACCCAGAGCGTCAGTGACAGCCCGACATAGAGCGCCCACCACGATCCCGGAGAGATCGCCGCCAGCATCAGCACCAGCAGCAAGCCGGGCAGCGCCAGAACGGCGTCCGACAGCGCGGTGGCGACCCGGTCGGGCCAGCTCCCGAACCAGCCGGCCAGGATGCCGAGCGCCGTGCCCGGCACCGCCGCCGTCACCACCGACAAAACCGCGAGCCCCAGTGTCAGCCGCGCCCCCGACAGCAGCCGGGCGGCCATGTCCCGGCCCAGATGGTCCGTGCCCAGCAGATGCCCCTGTCCCGCCGGGGCGAGCGTGTCCATCAGCGACTGACGGGCGGGATCCAGTCCAAAGGTGTCGGGACCGGCGATTGCAAGCAGGGCGATGACAATCAGCAAGCCTGCCGCCATGAGACGCCCGGTCGCAGGTGTGCGGCGGGACGGAACGGTCAACATGTCGCTCATGGGCGCCCCCGTGGATCGAGACCGCGGCACATAAGGTCTATGATCGTGCTGAGCGCAACATAGAACAGACCAAGCGCCAGCGCCGTGCCCTGCACCATTGGCACGTCGCGGCCGAAAATCGCGTGTACCAATGCATGGCCCACGCCGGGATAGGCGAACAGCACCTCGACGATCACGACGCCCTCGATCAAATAGGCCAACTGCACGCCGACATAGGAAACCACCGGTATCGCCGCGTTGCGCACCACATGGCGCCCGACGGCGGAGCGCAGGGAAAGCCCTTTCGCCCGCGCAAAGCGGAACTGGTCCGAGCGCATGACATCAACAACCGCGTCTCGGACCACCCGGCTGGATACAGCCGCCAAACCGATGCCCAGGGTGAGTGTCGGCAGGAACATGTTGGCCGCCGTGCCGTGGCCTGCGACCGGCGTCAGCCGAAGCTGTACCGCCAGTCCCAGCATCAGCGCGATCCCCAGCACGAAGGCCGGCGTGGCCCGCAATGCGATGGAGACCCACAGCAAGCCGCGGTCCAGCAGACCGCCGGGCGACACCGCCGCCAGCAGTCCGATGGGCACCGCGATCACCAGCGACAGCAGTACAGCCGCCAGGGCGAGAACGAAGGAATTGGACGAAAGATGTCCCAGCTCTGTCGCGATCGGCATACCGGTCACGGAAGAACGGCCGAGGTCGAAGGTCAGAAGCTCACCCAGCCAGGCGGCCAGCTGCACCATCATCGGCCGGTCGAGGCCCAATTCGGCGCGCACCGCCGCCGCTGCCGCCGCATCCGCAACGTCATATCCGTAGCGCCCTGCGGCGATCCGGAATGCCGCGTCGCCGGGCAGCGCGTGCATCATGGCGAAACTGGCCACACCGACCACCAGTGCGACGATCAAGGCCTGCAGGGCGCGGCCACCGAGGCCTGCAGAGAAAGATTTCATGGCTTTGCCCTTTTGGCTGATCGGTCCGGTCGGTCAGTCGGCACGGGAAATCTGAGACAGGCCGTATGTCCGTTCCAGCGGGTCTATCACGACCCCGCGCAGATCGCCGGACCAGGCCACAGTCTGCTGATACCAGAGCACTGGGATCACAGGCAGATCCTCCTGCAATGCGCGGGCGACGGTGTCGATATCCGCCTGCCGTTCCGCCAGGTCGGCAACCCGCGAGATCCGCGTCACCGCCTCGGCCACGTCGGGCCGGTCCCAGTTCATCGTCCCCCAGTCACCGCCGCCGGTGCCGTAGTCCTGGATCACGATGCCGATGGGATCGGGAATCAGACCGAAGTTTCGCGCATAAAGCGCCACGTCGAGCGAACCGTCCTGGTCACCCTGCGGGATTTCCGAGAAGTTGCTGACCGATACGGTCAGGTCAATACCAATGGCCCGCCATTGATCCTGAAGCGCCGCGCCGATCAGCGGCAGCTCCGGCCGATCGGGATAGGTGCGCAGCGTCAGCGCAAAGCGTTCCCCCTCGCGGGTCAGGATGCCGTCGGACCCTGGTGTCCAACCCAGTTCAGCCAGCAGCGATTTTGCGCGGTCGACGTCGGTGACCAGCGGCTCCATACCGTCGACGTGCCAGCCCGCCAGCGCGGGCGGAAACAGCTGATTGGCACCGCTGTCGGGAAAACGCATGATTCCCGCCGCGATCCCGGCCCGATCAATCGCCAGGCTGAGCGCCTGTCGAGCTTCGGGCGCATCAAGGAAAGGATGGCCTGCATTCACCTTGATGATGGTCGTGCGGGGGATCGGCACCGCTGCTGTCTCTACTCCATCAACGGATTGCAGACGTCGGAACCCGGCGGGGTCAAGCGTGAACACAAGATCGGCATCCCCGCTTTCGGCCATCAGCGCCCGTGTCTCGGCGCGGCTGGCCGAAAGATACCGGAAGCTCTCCAAATTTGCCTTCTCGCCCCAATAGCCGTCGAACCGCTTCGCGTCGAGGCTTTGCGGCGGAGCGTAGCCAGTCATGCGGAACGGCCCCGTGCCAACCGAACCCACAGCGGTATCGCCGTCGAATGACGAAGGCGCGAAGATGACCGTCGACGAATGCGCCAGCATCGCGGGCAGCGCGGCGAAGGGTTCGTTCAACCCGACGACGATCGTATTGCCGTCGGCCCGAATGTCGGCGATCGGGGCCTTGTCCAATACGCCCGGCATGGAAACCGCACGGTCCAGCGCGGCTTTGACCGTGTCTGCGTCCATCATGGTGTCGTCATGGAAGCGCACGCCGTCTCGCAGCGTGAAGGTCCAGCGCAGCGCGTCGTCCGACACGGACCAGTCCGTCGCCAGGCCGGGCCGCAGGCGGCCATTGGTGTCGGCATCCACAAGGGTCTCTCCGATGCCAAGATGAAGGAAATTGTCCCCGGCGACAGCAGGATCGAGGCTCATGAAATGCGCGGGGGAGGCGACGGTCAGGGCCGGGGAGTCTTGGGCCGCGACTCCTTCGCCGGTTATCAGGGCCAGCAATGCAACGGCTCCGTCCGGGAAATTTTCAGACGGGGGACAGCACCGCATCCACGGCCCGCGAGAGGCGCTCGACCATCTCGTCAAGTTCGGTCTCGGTGGCGATGAAGGGCGGGGCCAGCAGCACGTGGTCGCCATTCCGCCCGTCGCGCGTACCGGGCATCGGATAGCAGATCAGCCCCTCGGCCAGGGCGGCCTTCTTGATCTTGCCCGCCACTCCCAGGGAGGGATCGAGCGGGGCCTTCGTTGTGCGGTCGGCCACGAATTCGACCCCCCGGAACAGCCCGCGCCCACGGATGTCGCCGACATGGGCGTGCTGTCCGAACCGGTTTTCAAGCGCCTTCTGCAAATGCCCGCCCAGGCCGCGCACCCGCGCGGGCAGGTCCTTCTCAAGCAGTTCCGACACAACGGCGAGCCCGGCGGCGACAGCGACCGGGTGGCCGAGATAGGTGTGCCCGTGCTGGAAAAAACCCGTACCGCAGGCGATGGTGTCATAGATGCGGGCCGAGCAGAGCATCGCCCCGATCGGTTGGTAGCCCGCGCCGAGACCCTTGGCGATACACAGGATGTCCGGAGCGACGCCGTCAGCCTCGCAGGCAAAGAGGTGCCCCGTCCGGCCCATGCCGCACATGACCTCGTCGAGGATCAGCAGGACGCCGTAGCGGTCGCAGACTTCGCGCACGCGGCGGAAGTATCCCGGCACCGCAGGCACCGCGCCGAGCGTCGCACCGACCACCGGCTCGGCGATGAAGGCCATGACGCTGTCCTCGCCGAGGCGCAGGATCTCGGCCTCCAGTTCGTTGGCGACGCGCTGGCCGTAGGCCTCGGCGGACTCGTCGTCCGGGCGGTCGGCGTATTCATAGCAGGGCGCGATGTGGCTCATCTCGACCAGCAGGGGGCCGAATTGCTGGCGTCGCCACGCGTTGCCGCCTGCCGACAGCGCGCCGATCGTGTTGCCGTGATAGCTCTGGCGGCGGGCGATCAGATGGCGGCGCTGCGGCGCGCCGTTCTCGACATGGTACTGGCGCGCCAGCTTGATGGCGCTTTCCACCGCCTCGGACCCGCCCGAGACGAAATAGACCCGGTCCAGGTCGCCCGGCGCATTGGCTATCAGCAGATCGGCCAGTTCTTCGGCAGGCTCAGAGGTGAAAAATCCGGTATGGGCAAAGGCGAGCTGATCGACCTGCGCCTTGATCGCCGCGCGCACCCGGTCGTTTGAATGGCCGAGACAGGACACCGCCGCACCGCCGGATCCGTCGAAATAGCGTTTGCCGGCGGCATCAATCAGATAGCACCCGTCGCCGCCGACAGCGGTCGGAAACTCGGCGTGGCAATGGCGGGGGAAGACGTGGCTGTGCGTCATGACAGATGGTTCTCCAACAAGGAACGCAGCGCCGCGACCGAAGCGGCGTTGTCGCGATGGGGTCGGTTGCAATGATCGGTCAGGCTGTTTTCGAACCCGACGCGCAGGGCGCCGCCTGCACGCGCCGCGGCGAGCAGGCAGTCGTGTTCCTGAGGGCCAAAGGCACAGACCATCCAGTCCGTCGCTTCGGGCAGGGCATCGCGGAACGGGCGCAGGTCGTCGGAGGTCGAGACCTGGCCCGGTGTGTAGCGGCCCAGCACAAAGAGCACGGCGTCCTGACCGGCCCGCACTGTGCCGTCGGCCTGCCAGCGTTTCAGCTGCGCGATGTCGTCCGTGTCGTACAGGATATGCTGCACCTCGGTCCCATTGTCGGCACAGGTGCCATAGACCCGTGCCGCCAGCGTCGGGTCGCGCGCGATCTCACGCACCGAGATGGAGGCCCAACCGGGTTTCACCGCTGCAAGACAGGCCAGCTGCGCTGCCACGTCGAACGTGCCGCCCGCCTCTGTCGTGATCTGCAGCCGCAGGTCGGGCGCCTTGGCGGCGACCTCGGCAAGCGTTTCAAGGTAACGCCCCGCGTCAAGCGAATGCTGTCCCGCGTCGTCGCGCACATGCAGGTGCAGGGCGTCGGCACCGGCAGCGGCACAGGCCACGGCGGTCGCGGCGATCTGGTCCATGGTGACGGGCACGGCGGGGTGATCCGCCCTGTCGCGCCGCGCGCCGTTCGGCGCGACCATGATAAAGGGTCGGGTCATGGTTCAGGCTCTCATTCTGCGTCTTTCGGGTCCGCATTTCTGCAATGACCCTTGCGTCAAAAACGATTTGCGTCAACGGTCAGGAAAAATAACGAATGTTCCTTCGTGGAGACATCAGTTCAGATGGACCCTACCCTTAGAAACCGCATTCTCGCGACCCTCAGGGATGAAATTCCGAACTTGCCCAGGGGGCTGCGGACGGGCGCCAAATACGTCATCGACCATCCCTCCGATTTCGGACTGGACCCGATCCGGCAGACGGCGAAGAAAGCCGGGGTCAGCACATATACCCTTGTCCGGCTGGCCGAACGGCTGGGCTTCGGCGGCTACGACGAGATGCGCGAACCGTTCCGGCAGGCACTGGTGTCGGCGGCTGTCGTGGTGGAAACCCCCGCCTGGGTCCAACGTCTGCGCGAAGGAGGAGAGATCGGGAGTATCCAGGCCGACGCCTCGCTCAACAGCATGGGAATCGTGCAGCGAACGATGGAACTGCAGGATGCCGCACAGATGCAGAGGGTCGTCGGCATGCTGATGGGCGCACCCACCGTCTACCTGACTGCGGTGCGGGCGACCTACGCGCTGGCCTATTACCTGCATTACGTGGGGCGGATGGCGCTGCCGTCGCTGCAGCTGATCCCGCGGCATATGAACAGCCCGGTCGACGAATTGCACGACGCCACGCCGGACGATGTGTTGATCGCCTTGACGTTTACACCCTATTCCCGCGAAACCATCGAAGCCTGCAAGCTGGCGCGCCGGAAGGGTCTGAAATTAATAATGATATCCGACAGCGCAATCGTCGCACCGGACTTCAGCGCCGACGAAACCCTGACCGCCTCTACCCTGTCGCCGCATCATTTCGGATGCTACGCCGGTGCCATGGCGCTGATCGAGGCGCTCATCGCGCAACTGGTCGTGGCCGGAGGCGAGACCGCCCGGGAACGAATCAGATCTTACGAGACCGTCCGGGCAGAGAGCCAGGCGTATTGGTCGGCGCAGAAAAAACGTTAGTTTTGTGATGCCCGACGGGGGCACGAGCCGGTACGATCGTGCGTCCATCAATCTCTGCCCGGTGGATATTCCGTGAATGTCGACTGCGCCGAAGATGTCGACCGCGCGGTTCATGGCTTCGTCCGGATGGTCCCGGTGTGAAGCAGAACCGGACCTCCGCCCGCCCCAATCAAAAGTTAACCCGAGGGGCTTTCCTGCAAATACCTGAAGAACCGTGCGCATCCGGTCTCCGCACCTTTCCGCCCCTTTGCTTTGTCAGCCTGGGGCGATACCCACGAGTTGACCGATTGCCGCCCTGCCCCTGCCATGCAGTTGCGGCCCAGCAGAAAGGACCCGCCCTCTTGTCCTCGCGCGTGACCCAAGGCTTTGCCCTGAGCGCCCTCTATCTCCTGGCCATCGCAGTCGGCTGGCTCTTTTCGCACCTCGGGGTGCCGCTGCCTTGGATGATCGGGCCGCTGATCCTGTCGGCCACTGCCTATATGAGCGGCCTGATGACGGCGCGCGTGCCGGTAAAAACCCGGCCCTTCGGTCAGATGACGATTGCCGCCCAAGTCGGGCTTGCCTTCACGCCCGCGGCGCTCGCGGCCTTGCTGTCGCTGGCCCCGCTGCTGGTCGGCGCGGCGCTTGCAACCGCGGCTCTGGCAGGCGGGGTCGCCGTGATCATCGCCCGCATGTCACATCTGCGGTTGTCGCATGCCTTCCTTGCCACCTTTCCGACCAGCCCGGTCGAAGCGGCGGTCATGGCCGAAAAGGTTGGTGCCGATCCCGCGCCGGTCGTGCTGGCGCAGACCATGCGAATCGCCGCCGTGGTCATTCTCGTGCCGCTGTCAGTCTATATCGTCGAGGGCTGGCCAGACCGCAGCGGCATGGTCAGAGGCGGCACCTTCGATCTGCTGGGCAACGGCTTTCTCGCGCTGCTGGCAATCGGCGGCGCGCTGACTTTCAAGAAGCTGCGCCTGTCAAATCCCTATTTCCTTGGACCACTCGCCTTTTCCGCGGTGGCTGCCGCCTCCGGCCTGCATCCCACCGCCTTCCCGCCGGTGATCCTTTCAGCCGCGCAGGTCGTGCTGGGCACTTGGCTCGGCAGTACGTTCCGCCGGGAACTGCTTGTAAATGGCAGGCGCCTTGCAGTCACAACAGCTGTCGGCACCCTGATGCTGCTTTCCGTGGTGTCCGCACTGGGCGTCGCCCTCGCGGCGATGACGGGGCTCGACTGGGAAGTGCTGGTGCTGGGCCTGGCTCCTGGGGGAGTCACGGAAATGGCCCTGACGGCCAAGTTCCTGGGCATCGACCTGGCACTGGTCACGGCTTTTCAGCTGACCCGGATCTTCATCTTCATGCCGAACATTCCGTGGATCGTGACCTGGATCGACAGGATGGAACGACGCCGGGACCCGGAACCGGGGCAATAACAGTCAACGCCATGACATAGACGACGAGGGTGTGACCCCGCCCCCCGGAGATTTAATACCTCGTGGTCATCCGATGCCCGGGCCGGTTGGTCAGGCGCACAAGTGTGATCGCCCCGTCGCGCAACCATGTCGTGCGTTCCGTGCGGAACAAGGCATTGCCGGGAATGCAGCCCAGGTGATCCGCAAGGTCCCGATCGGCCTCAACCGCTGTAAAGCAGATTTCGGCGTTCGAAAACGGCACCTCGGACAGCAACCATTCGTTCGGACTGCTGACCGAAAAATCGGCCTCCAATACGCTCGGCACGATCTCTGGGTTTATCCATCGGTCTTCGTGCTGGTACGGAATTCCGTCGGCCCAGTGCATACAGATCACATGCACGGCCATCTGGCCACTCGCCAGCGCCAAGCGTCCGCGCAGCCAATCCGGCGCCTCCTGCTTATGGTGTTCGATCAGGGCATACCGGTAAACCGCGCCGCTTGCCTCGATCTCTTCGCGCACGATGGGGATCGAAAACCGCGCATGACGGATCGGTGACATGCGAACGCGGGTGCCTGCCTTGCGTTTGCGTTCGACGATGCCCTCCTCCGCCAGTTCGCGCATCGCCCGGTTGACCGTGGCTCTCGCGCAGCCGTACTTTTCGGCCAGGTCCGTCTCACCCGGAATCAGGCTGCCCGGTTGAAGCGCGCCGCGGGCAATCTGGTCCAGCAGGTCGGCCTTGACGTCCTTGAAGGTCACGGTCATCAGCGGTTCTCACGTTTAATTCGGTCAATCCGGCGGTCAGATCGGCCTTGGATCTTTTGTGTTGTTGTACAGGGCGCAAAGCCCGACGATAAATCCATACATAATAAGATATGCATAGACAATAGACCTGGCCCCGTCTGCGACGATCACGCGAATGATTGGATCTGCTGGATGTTGACAGACGATCCAAAATAGTGATCGAGTATCAGCGCATGATAAAAAGCCGTATCACCCTGAAGCAACTGGAAGCCTTTGTTGGCGTCGTTGACATGGGGTCCTTTCGCAAGGCGGCGGCCATTCTCGGCACGACACAGCCGAATATTTCCAGCCGGATATCCTCTCTGGAGGACAGTCTTGGCATCATTCTCATGCATCGCGACGCGGGCTCCGTGCGGTTGACGGACCAGGGCAAGACGCTGTTGGTCTCTGCGCGGCAGGTGTTGTGGAACGCGGAGGCCTTTCTGGAAGCGGCAGAGCGGCGGGACCTGGTGGAGGACCGGCTGCGGCTTGGGGTGACTGAGCTGATCGCCTGCACCTGGTTGCATGCCTTTCTGCGCCGGTTCCGCGAGGTCTATCCGTCGGTCGGCGTCGAACTGGAGGTGGGCCTGTCCACCGAGATCGAAAAGCAACTGGCGGCGGGCCAGGTTGATCTGGCGCTGCTCGTCGGATCGTCGGGGCCGGACATCGGTAACTCCCTGCCGCTTCGCACCTATCCCTATGCCTGGATTGCGGCGCCGGGGCTGACGGGGATCAACGCCGGGAACACGTCGATGACCGCCCTGCTGAAATCTCCGGTTCTTACCCACGGCAGGCACACGTTGGCCACGCGGGAACTGGCCAGATTCGCCGAAGCCGAAAAGCTGGCGACGGATCAGATCGTCTACTCCAGCAGCCTTGCCTCCTGCGTTCAGATGGCGATTGACGGCGTGGGCTTCGCCCTTTTGCCCATCGCCCTTGTCCGCGATCAGCTCAAGGCCGGAAGCCTGGTCGAAGTCACCACCGACTGGCTGCCGACCGCGCTTGAGTTTCGCGCGTGTTTCGACGACAGCCGCGTCCCGAGGTTCGTCTCGGTCGCCGCCGGATATGCGGTAGAGACGGCATCGGACTGGGAAGATTCGATCAAGAAACCTTATCACCCATAGAAGATATAAAAATTTGTCCTGATCTGCCCGCTATGTAAAGACTTGGCATGCCCACACCACCGCGTCGGCGAAGGCAAGGACGCAGGCGGGAGGGGGCAAGGCCCATCCTTTTGCACGATCGTGAGAGAGAGACAGAATGAAGTTAGCAACAAATCGTCTTGGCGTCGACATCGGCGGGACCTTTACCGACGTTGTCCTGGAAAAAGGCGGCGTGCAATATTCCACCAAGGTGCTGACCACCTATGCAGCTCCCGAAAACGCGATCATCGACGGGATGCACCAGGTCTGTGCCAAGGCCGGAATTTCGCCCGCCGATATCGGGCAGATCATCCACGGCACGACCCTGGCGACAAACGCGCTGATTGAACGGCGCGGTGCGAAAACCGCCCTGATCACGACGGAAGGGTTCCGGGACGTGATTGAGATGCGGACGGAAAGCCGGTTCGAACAATACGATCTGAACCTGACCCTGCCCGAGCCGTTGTTGCCGCGCCAGATGCGGTTCACGGTGCCCGAGCGTGTGAATGCCCGCGGCGAGGTCATGATCCCGCTTGATCGCGCGGCGGTCGAAGCGGTTGCCGACCGGATCGCGGAAGCCAAAGTCGAAAGCGTCGCGGTCGGTTTGATCCACTCCTATCTGAACCCGGATCACGAACGCCTGATCCGCGATGTTCTGGCCGAACGCCTGCCTGATGTGGCGGTGTCGATTTCTGCCGAAGTGTCGCCCCAGATGCGGGAATACGAACGTTTCAACACGGTGGTTGCCAACGCCTTCATCAAGCCGCTGATGGCCTCTTATCTGGGCCGTCTCGAAGACCGTTTGCGAGATGAGGGCGTCGATTGCCGCATTTTCCTGATGCATTCGGGGGGTGGAATTATCTCCATTCAGAATGCGGCCGACTTCCCCGTGCGTCTGGTCGAAAGCGGCCCTGCCGGTGGCGCTGTCTTTGCGGCGCATATCGCGGCGCGGTACGGGCTGGACAAGGTGCTGAGCTTTGACATGGGCGGCACCACCGCCAAGATCTGCCTGATCAAGAACCAGACGCCCAAGACCAGCCGCGTGTTCGAGGTTGCGCGGACTTACCGGTTCAAGAAGGGCTCCGGCATGCCGATTTCGATCCCGGTGATCGACATGGTCGAGATCGGGGCGGGCGGCGGGTCGCTGGCGCATGTGGATACGATGCGCCAGATCCGCGTCGGGCCGGAAAGCGCCGGGTCCGAACCGGGCCCTGCCTGCTACGGGCGCGGCGGTGACCGGCCTGCAGTAACCGATGCCGACCTGGTTCTGGGCAAGCTGGACCCCGACAATTTCGCGGGTGGGTCGATCAAGCTCGATACAACGCAGTCCCATGATGCCCTGAATGCCCACATCGGCAGCGAGCTCGACATGGAGGCCGTCGAGGCCGCCTTTGGCGTCGCCGAGATGGTGGACGAGAACATGGCCAACGCCGCGCGGGTTCATGCGGTCGAGAACGGCGAAGATCTGTCGGAATACACGATGATCGCCTTTGGCGGCGCGGCCCCCCTGCACGCCGGTCGGCTGTGCGAGAAGCTGGGCGTGTCCCGCCTGATCGTGCCGCCCGGCGCCGGTGTGGGGTCGGCCATCGGTTTCCTGCGCGCGCCTTTCAGCTTCGAGGCCAACCGCTCCGTCTACATGCGGCTGAGCGACTTTGACGAAACCGTCATCCGCGATCTGCTGACCGAGCTGCGGGACGAGGCCACCGGTTTCGTGCGGACCTGCGATGAGGTCAGCCCGATCCAGGCAGAGTTCAAGGTCTACATGCGGTACGCCGGACAGGGCTGGGAAATCCCCATTGACCTGACCGAGGCGCAGGCGATGACCCCGGACGCCGACACCTTCCTTGCGCGGTTCGAAGAAGAATACGCCAAGCTCTTCGGGCGCACGGTTTCCGGCATGGATATCGAAATCACGGTCTGGTCGGTGAATGCCACGACACCGCCGGAAAAGGTGGCGCCGGTCGAGATCGGCAAAGACCAGGTCGCGGCAGACTCCAGCGGCACACGGCAGCTTTTCGACGCGGGCCTGGGGGCCTTCATCGCGGCGCAGGTTGTTGAACGGGCGGGCCTGAAACCCGGCCATGCCGTTCAAGGCCCCGCCGCGATGACCGAAGACGAAACCACCATCATCATTCCCGACAGCCGCGCCGCCGTTCAACGGCCCGACGGCTGCATCGACATTGTCCTGAAAGGAGCCTGACCGATGGCAACCAAACATTCCAATGTCTCTTTCCAGGTGATGTGGAACCGCCTGATCTCGGTCGTCGAGGAACAGGCGCAGGCGCTGGTCCGCACGGCCTTCTCCACCAGCGTTCGCGAGGCGGGCGATCTGTCGGCGGGGGTTTATGACACCCATGGCCGGATGCTGGCGCAGGCGGTGACGGGGACACCGGGGCACGTCAATGCCATGGCCGACGCGGTGGCGCATTTCATCCGGCGGATCGGCCGCCAGAACATGTTCGAGGGGGACGTGTACCTGACCAACGACCCCTGGGAAGGCACCGGCCACCTGCACGACATCACCATGGTCACGCCGTCCTTTCACAACGGCGTTCTTGTCGGTTTCTTCGCCTGCACCGCTCATATCGTCGATATTGGCGGTCGTGGCTTTGGCGCCGATGCGGCGAGCATCTACGAGGAGGGTTTGTATCTTCCCATCATGAAGTTTGCCGAACGTGGCGAGGTGGACGAGACGCTGATCCGTATCGTGCGCGGCAACGTTCGCGAACCCGACCAGCTGATCGGCGACATGTATGCGCTGGCCACCTGCAACGAGATCGGCCATCGCCGGCTGATCGAGATGATGACGGAATTCGAACTCGCTGATCTGGAAGGGATCGCCGAATTCATCCTCGATAATTCCCGTCGCGCCACGCTGGAACGGATCACCGCCCTGCCCCGCACCTCGGCGGAGGGCGAGATGACCGTTGACGGCTTCGATGTGCCGATCACGCTGAAGGTCCGGGTTACAGTGCATGAAGACCGGATCGTGTCGGATTTCACCGGCACAAGCGGGCTGGACAAGAAGGGCATCAACTGTCCGCTGGTCTACACCAAGGCCTATGCCTGTTATGCGCTGAAAGTGGCGATTGCGCCTGAGATTCCGAACAACCATGCCTCGCTGGCCCCTTTCGAGATCGAAGCGCCGGAGAACACCATCGTCAACGCGGTGCACCCCGCACCTGTCGCGCTGCGGCACATCGTCGGGCACTTCGTACCGGACACGGTGTTCAACGCCTTTGACAAGATCGTGCCCGGACTTGTTCCGGCAGAGGGCGCGGGCTGTCTGTGCAATTTCCAGGTCTCGCTTCGGCCCCGGTCCGATGCGCCTGCCCCGGCGGATGCGCGGCGGTCCGAGGTGCTGACCTTCAACTCCGGCGGGTCAGGGGCGCGGCCAGAGTTCGACGGGCTGAACGCGACGGCCTTCCCCTCCGGTGTGATGACCATGCCGATCGAGGCGACCGAGCACGCAGGCCCTGTCATCATCTGGCGCAAGGAACTGCGCCCCGACAGCGGCGGCGCGGGCCGCACGCGCGGCGGGCTGGGGCAGTTCATGGAAGTGGGCGCGATGGAAGGGCATGAATTCGACATTCAGGCCATGTTCGACCGCGGCCAGCATCCGGCACGGGGCAGTCGCGGCGGCCTGAACGGTGCGCCCACCACCATCGCATTGGACGATGGCACGGAAATGCGCGTGAAGGGCAAGCAGTTTGTCCCGCATGGCAGGAAGGTCGTCATGGCTTTCCCTGGTGGCGCGGGCTACGGCGACCCCCAAAGCCGTGACAAGGCTTTGGTCCGGCGCGACTTTGCACGCGGCTACATTTCCGCCGAGACAGCCGCCCGCGACTACGGGCTGGACGCGAAAGAGATCGCGGAAATCGAGGAAGCGATACGCAGGGGCGAGGCGCTGTAGCGAGATACGGGCGCCCCGCCGCCGGGGCGTCTATCTTCTCATGGTGTAGAATTCCGCGTTCGGCCGCATCGAGGTGAAATTTGCCATCCGGTTGGACAGGCCGAAGAATGCCGTCACACCGGCGATGTCCCAGATATCTTCATCTGTAAACCCATGCGTCCGCAGGTGTTCGAAATCGGCATCGCAAATCGCCTGTGCGTCCTTCGACACCTTCATGGCGAAGTCCAGCATCGCGTTCTGGCGCGGCGTGATATCCGCTTTGCGGTAGTTCACCGCCACCTGATCGGCGATCAGCGGGTCCTTGGCGCGGATGCGCAGGATCGCGCCATGTGCGACCACGCAATACTGACAGCCGTTGTCGTTGGACGTGGCGACGATGATCATCTCGCGGTCCGCCTTGGTCAGACCGCTGTCCTTTTCCATCAGCGTGTCGTGGTAGGCCATGAAGGCGCGAAACTCTTCCGGGCGGTGTGCGAGGGTCAGGAACACATTCGGGATGAAGCCTGCCTTCTCCTGTACACCAAGGATGGTTTCGCGAATGTCCTCGGGCATCTCCTCAAGCGTGGGGGTCGGGTATCTGCTGATGGGTTTTTCTGCCATGTCGTGTCCTTTCAGAAAGTGATTGTATTGCGTGTCGATCCTGCGCCGGGCCGGGCATAGACGCATCCGGCCCGGGGTAAATTCAACCGCTGTCCCGTGGGAACAGGGTTTCGATTTCTTGCTGGTAGACCTCCATGCTGTCGCGCGGGTCTGCTGCAACGG
This sequence comes from Sulfitobacter sp. THAF37, assembly GCF_009363555.1. NCBI lineage: Bacteria > Pseudomonadati > Pseudomonadota > Alphaproteobacteria > Rhodobacterales > Roseobacteraceae > Sulfitobacter > Sulfitobacter sp. THAF37. The sequence goes on along the minus strand of NZ_CP045374.1, from coordinate 1,393 downwards.
CTTCCAGATGGACCATGCAGGTCTGTGCCGATGGTCCCTGCCCGAAGGCGGAAGTCGGAATATCAGGGGTCAGGACATTCGGATTTCCCGACAGGTCCAACCCGCTGTCAGGGTCCCGTGTCAGCCACGACCCCACCGGCAGCACCAGCACGCCCTGACGCACGGTATCCCCCTCTTCGATCTGTCGGGCCTGCGCATCGGCAGGGTGCATGCGAACCCGTTCGCGCCCCTTCCGCTTCTGCTCGCGGCTGGAGGGGCCAGTTTCCAGCTGGCTGTGCAGGCGGCCCGGCGGCTGGCTTGAAAAACAGGCAGGTGAAAGCACCCCAGTGACTGCAATGCGGAATTCTTTGTGGCATCGTGGTTTTGCCTCGTGTGTCTTCGCGGGCCGGGGCCAATCCGCGGCCCGTGAAATCTTGATCAGGACAGGGTGATGACAATCAAATGCTTGCGCATGAAGTCTTCGTTCAGGTCGACACCCCGGCCCGTCGGGTCCGGCAAAGCGTCCCTGTACCGACTGAAGGTCCAGCAAACAGATGTTCCGGTTGCCCTCCAGCGTGGAACATCTGTGATGTGCGGGACAAGGCGCCTGGCGCCGCCGGATTTTTCGGTTGGTCGACCGGGTGTCAGGCCGGTATCGTCGGGGAAAGCGACAGAGTGAGATCATGAACCTACGCTTCCTCCGCACCGTCGTCGAACTGGCGCAAAGCCCCTCGCTAAATGCCGCGGCGAAGAAGCTGAACCTCAGCCATTCGGCGGTGAGCCTGCAGATCAAGGCGCTGGAGGACGAGCTACAGTTCTCGATCCTCGACCGGTCCAAGCGGCCGCCCATCCTGACCGGACAGGGGCTGGCCCTTGTCGAACATGCGCGCCGGATGGAGGATGTCGTAAGCGACATTCAGGCGCTGGCGGATACCAAGCGGTTCTTCGGAAGGGTTTCGGTGGGGGCGGCCCCTTCCACCATTCAACAGCTCTTGGCACCCACACTCGCCCAGCTGAGCGTCGAACACGCGGACCTTGAGATTGAATTGATATCGGCACTGTCGCACGACCTGATCAACATGGTTCTGGACGGGTCGATCCATGTGGCCCTGGTGACTGACCCCGGCACGTCTTATCCGAACCTCGCCACCTTTCCGGTCTGCACCGAACCGTTCCAACTGTGGGTGTCGGATCTGGAGCAATCCGACGACTACCACACGATCCTGCGCACACGTCCCTTCATCTGGTTCACCCGCAGCACCGCGCTTTCCCGTCGCGCGGAGGCCTACCTGCACAGGAACAGGATCAATGTCCTGTCAAAGATGGATGTGAACTCTTTCGAAGGTGTCGAAGCCCTGGTTCGGCACAATCTGGGCATCTCGATCCTGCCCAAGCGGGCGCTCGCCGCGCCCCC